>NZ_CALUWO010000004.1 GCF_944324505.1 uncultured Desulfovibrio sp. | reverse complement strand
CCTGTTAGGGCGCGGCTGGTAAGAAAGCCTTACAGGCGCATATGAAGAACCACCGGCTTTGCCGGTGGGTTCCTTTTTTCGTTACTTTATTTTCTGTCCATAACGCGGCCTGGCCGCACAGGAGTCGTATCATGAATCCCATGAGCAAACTGCGGGTCATCGCCAAGACCCTTATCGTGCAGGTTTGCCTGCTGGCAGGCATCATTATTTTTGCCTGGGCCACGCAGGCCCTGTACAGCAAGATAGATCGCACCACCTTCCCCGACGCATTCAGTCTGCCTGCGGACGCTGCCAGCCTCAGCGAAAACGAAAAGGGCAAACTGCTGATTGACGCCATCACCTATCAGCTGCGGCGCGAACTGGATTCCACCTTCGGCTGGAGCTACAATGACGTCATCTTTAACCGCTTCCTGCTGGACAACCGGGCTTCCCGCCAGTATGGCGTCTACCATGCCACCAAGGTGCTCATTGACCTGTATTCCATGGAAATCGCCAAGCTGGGCGCCAATGACCGGGAAAGCAGCGAACTTTACACGGCCCGCATCAATAATTTTGCCTATGACCCGCGCGGTTTCCTCTTCCCGTCTGCCGAAGGGCAGTACAAGAAGGGGCTGGCGCAGGTGGACAAGTACAAGGCGTCGCTGGATTCCGGCAAGGGCGTCTACAACTGCCGCACGGATGACCTCTATTCCTCCTTCAATGTGGTGGTGGGACAGAACCTGCTGGGCTATGCCCTGGGCCTGCTCTATGATGCACAGGACCTGCCGTTCTACACGCTGGACAACCGTATTTACGAGGTGCAGGGCATTGTCCTGGTGGTACGCGATTTTGTGCGGACCCTGTATGAACTCTATCCCGAGATCGGGCAGAAGAATAATGCCGAAAACATGGCCGCTGCCATGGAATACATGAACAAGATATGCACCTATGATCCGCTCTACATCACCTCGTCCTTCAATTCCGGCGAGCTGATCATTTCTTATCTCATGTTTGCCAAGGACCGGTTGGAAGACATCCGCAACAGCATACGCATCTAGGACTGGGGCAGGGGACGGACCGCCTGACCGGCGCAGCCGGTGCGGTCCGTCTGCCGGAGGATAGCGGCCGCTGCCCGTGCGGGAGCGGTCATGCGCAAAAGTGAGAAGGGGGGCCTGTGCCCCCCTTTTTTTGTCCTGACGCACGAGGGCGCGCGGAGAAAACGCCGGGAACGGGCAGCGCGAAAGGGCACCCGGCAGGAGAAGCGGCGGTTACGCTGCCCGCGTGATTGCGGGAAACGGCAGGGCCACGCGGCGGACAGACGGCAGGGACAGCCCGGCTGTGCGGGCTGCACGCGGGCGCCTCCCGGCTTGTTCGGCGTGTCAGGAGGCCTGGGGCAGCTGCGGCGCAGCGTCGGCCCCGGACGCCGGCGATGCCTGGGCGGCGTCTTTGTCCGCGGAGCCGATGCGCTCGAGCCAGTCCACAAAGGTGCTGACAATGGCCGGCGTATGCCGGCTGCGGGGCCAGACGGCGTAATAGGCGTGGCTGGACTCCAGGGGGGCCAGCTGGGGAAAGGGCATGATGAGGCGCTTTTCGTGCAGCAGGTCTTCCATGAGGCGGGTCCGCCCCAGGGCAACGCCCAGGCCGTTGGCCGCGGCCAGTGAGGCGGCATAGGCGCTGTCAAAGATCATGGAGGGGCTTTTCTGGATGTCCAGCCCGTGCCGGCTGGCCCATTCCTGCCATTCGGCCGTGACCGTGCAGAAGTGCCAGGGGGCCGAATCATGCAGCAGGGTGCAGCCGGCCAGATTTTGCGGCCCCTCTTCCAGCCTGTGGGCAGCGGCATAGGCCGGCGTGCAGACGGGCACGGCATTTTCGCCCATGATGCGTCGGCTGGCCAGCCCGGTAAAGCTGCCGCTGCTGTAGTACAGGGCCACGTCCACCCCGGATTCATGGCTGAAATCCGTGGGATTGTTGCCGGTACGGATATTGATATGCAGATTGGGATGCTCGGCCTGAAAGCCGGGCAGGTGGGGAATGAGCCAGCCCATGGCAATGCTGGGATGGGCAAAGATGGTCAGGCTGCTCAGGCCGTCGTCATCCAGCAGGCGGGAGATTTCTTCCTGTATCTTGGCCAGGGCGGATTCATAGACGGCCCGCAGGCGCTCCCCTTCCACGGTCAGGGTCACGGAGCGGGTAAGGCGGTTGAACAGGGGGAAGCCCAGCACCTGTTCCAGCCGCGCGATGCGGTGGCTCACGGCGCCCGGCGTCAGGCACAGGTGGCGCGCGGCGGCCTTGAAGCTCATGTACCGGGCGGCAATGACAAAGGTTTTGATGATGAGCAGGTTGGCGTCATCGCTGAGCACATTGGCAATACTGCGGGCATGCTCGCGCGTGGCGGGATCGGAGGTACGTTTCATGGGCCGCTCTGGGTTTGAAAGTGCGAGGGCTGCCCGGCCTGCTTGCCGAAGGGCAGTCTGCTATCTTCGCGTAAACATTGCCTGTTCGTCAATACGTCGTCCCTGGCTGCGCCACGCGGCGGCAACAGGGCTGGGCGGGCAGCGGACGCCGGCTTTCCGACTTTGCAGCGCAGCCGGATTTGTGGTAACCGACAGGTGTCGATGCGACGTGTGTCGCTGCCGTATTTTTATTCACCCATAATCACCGGAGTTTCAACCATGAAGTTGAGCAAACTCGCTGGGCTGGCGCTGCTGGCCCTGACTTTCGGTCTTGCCGGACAGGCTCTGGCCGCGGAACCCATCAAGATCGGCGTCTATCTGCCCCTGACCGGTCAGAATGCCTTTGGCGGTCAGCTGGAGCTGGAAGGCGTCCAGCTGGCGCATAAGGAAATGGGCACCGTGCTGAACCGTCCCGTGGAACTGGTTGTGGTGGACAACAAGTCCGACAAGGTGGAAGCCGCCAATGCCGTGAAACGCCTGACCGAGCGTGACAAGGTGGTGGCCATCATCGGCACCTATGGTTCCTCCCTGGCCATGGCCGGTGCGGAAATCACCGAAAAGGCCAAGGTTCCCGGCATGGGCACCTCCTGCACCAATCCTCTGGTGACCATGGGCAAGAAGTACTACTTCCGCGCCTGCTTCATCGACCCCTACCAGGGCGCCGCTGCGGCCACCTATGCCTATGATATCCTGGGTCTCAAGAAGGCCGCCGTGCTCATGGACATGACCAATGACTATGCCGTGGGTCTGGCCAACTTCTTCTCCCGCTCCTTCAAGAAGCTGGGCGGCGAAGTGGTGGCCAATCTCAAGTACAGCTCCGGTGACCAGGACTTCACGGCCCAGCTCACCGAACTCATTGCCAAGAAGCCCGACATCGTCTTCATGCCCGCCTACTTTGCCGAAGGCGCCATCATCATGAAGCAGGCCCGTGAACTGGGCGCCAAGTTCCGCCTCATGGGTGCCGATGCCATGGACAATCCCGACACCGTGAAGCTGGCGGGCAAGGCGGCCGAAGGCTTCCTGCACACCACCTTCCCCTATGATCCCACCATGAAGGACATGAGCGCCGAAGCCAAGAAGTTCACCGAAGCCTGGAAGGCTGCCTATCCTGAAAAGGAAACCAACGTGAACGGCGCCCTGGGCTACAACAGCTACTTCCTCATCTACGACGCCATCAAGCGTGCCGGTTCGGCCAAGCCCGCCGACATTGCCAAGGCCCTGGCCGAAACCAAGGGCCTGGTGACCCCGCTGGGCACCGTTTCCATCAATGCCACCCACGATGCGGAAATGCCCGTGGGCATCATTGAATACAAGGACGGCAAGCGTGTGTATGTGGGCACGGTAACGCCCAAGCAGTAACCTTTCAGCAAGACAACGACTGCCGGAAGGCGCTCCCTTCCGGCAGTCGTTCCGTCAGGTGGCCCCATGACTGTTGACATGTTTTTTCAGCATCTTTTCAATGCCCTGACTCTCGGGTCACTCTATGCGCTCATTGCCATCGGCTATACCATGGTCTATGGCGTGCTGCGGCTGATCAATTTTGCCCACGGCGATATTCTGATGGTCGGGGCCTATTTTGTTTTTTTCGGCACCTTTGCCTTTGGCTGGCCGTGGGGCGTTGCCGCCATTCTGGCCATTGCGGGTGCCAGCCTTCTGGGGGTGATCATCGAACGGGTGGCCTACCGGCCCCTGCGCGATGCCCCGCGCATTTCGGCGCTTATCAGCGCCATTGCCGTTTCCTTTTTCATTGAAAGTCTGGCCGTGGTTGTCTTTTCCGGCCAGCCCCGCCCCGTGCTGCAACCGGAATGGCTCATTTCGGAATGGCAGCTCGGATCGGTGCGCATTCTCAAGCTGACGGCCGTGGTGCCCGTCATCACCGCCGTGCTGGTGGCCATGCTGCTCTATGTGGTCTATCGCACCAAGCCCGGCCTGGCCATGCGCGCCATTTCCAAGGACATTGAAACCACACGCCTCATGGGCGTGCGCGTGGACAATATCATTGCCTTTACCTTCTGTGTGGGGTCGGCGCTGGCGGCCATTTCCGGCATCATGTGGGCGCTGCGCTATCCGCAGGTGCATCCCTACATGGGCATCATGCCCGGCCTCAAGGCCTTCATCGCCGCGGTTTTCGGCGGCATCGGCTCCATCCAGGGGGCTGTCATCGGCGGCCTGGTGCTGGGCGTGGTGGAAATCATGACCGTGGCCTTCCTGCCGGAATTTTCCGGCTACCGTGATGCCTTCGCCTTCATCCTTCTGGTGCTGGTTCTTGTGGTCAAGCCCACCGGCCTGCTGGGTGAACCTATGAAGGAGAAGATCTGATGCGTTTCAACCTCACCACGCTGCTCAACATTCTGCTCATCGTGCTGGTGGGCGCCGGCCTCTGGCTCACGGAGCGCCACGAGCTGCTGGGCGACTACCAGATATATATTGTCAAGCTCATCTTCATCAATGCCATTCTGGCGCTGTCGCTCAATCTCATCTATGGCTTCACGGGGCTTTTTTCGCTGGGGCATGCCGGCTTCATGGCCATTGGCGCCTATGTGGGCGCCCTGTGTACCCTGCTGCCCGAACAGAAGGAAATGATGTGGATTCTTGACCCCATCATTTGGCCCTTTTCCGTGCTGCACACGCCCTTTTGGGTGGCCGTGCTGGCCGGCGGCCTGGTGGCGGCCGTCTTTGCCCTGGTCATTGCTCTTCCGGTACTGCGCCTGGGGGATGACTATCTGGGCATTGCCACGCTGGGCTTTGCCGAGATCATCCGCGTGCTCATTGTCAACATGACCGCCATCACCAACGGTTCGCTGGGCATCAAGGGCATCCCGGCCGAGGCCACCCTGCTGACCTGCTACGCCTGGATGATCGTCACCCTCATTGTGCTGGCCCGGCTGCTGTTCGGCAATTTCGGCAATGTGCTGCGCTGCATACGCGATAACGAGATCGCGGCCAATGTCATGGGCATCAACGTCTTTGGCTACAAGGTGCTGTCCTTCTGTCTGGGGGCCTTCTTTGCCGGTGTGGGCGGGGCGCTGCTGGGCAGCCATCTGTCCACCATCGACCCCAAGATGTTCAATTTCCTGCTGACCTTCAACGTGCTCATGTTCGTGGTGGCCGGCGGTCTGGGATCGCTGACGGGCAGCCTGCTGGGCGCGGGCATCATCACCGTTCTTCTGGAATGGCTGCGCGCCATCGAGGAACCCATGGACCTGGGCTTTGTGGAGATTCCCGGCATTCCCGGCATGCGCATGGTGGTCTTTTCGCTGGTGCTGCTGCTGATCATCATCTTCCGTCGCGAGGGAATCACGGGCACGCGCGAGCTGACCTGGAAGGTCTTCGGCATCGGGAGGAAGAAGGCATGAGCGGCAATTCCAATATCCTGCTGCATGCCAGCGGCGTGACCATGCGCTTTGGCGGCGTGACGGCCGTTTCCGACATGTCGCTGGCCATACCGCAGGACAGTATTGTGGGGGTCATCGGTCCCAACGGAGCGGGCAAGACCACGCTGTTCAACGTGCTGAGCGGCTTTTACACGCCGCAGGAAGGGCGAGTGGACTTTGCCGGCCAGAGCATCCGGGGGCTTTCGCCGGACAAGGTCTGCCGGCTGGGCATTGCCCGCACCTTTCAGAACATCCGTCTTTCCACGCAGATGACGGTGCTGGAAAATGTCATGGTGGGCTGCCATGTGCGGCGGCACTGCCCGTGGTGGATGGCCCCCCTGGGCCTGCCCGCCTACTATCGGGAGGAAGACGCCATCCGCCAGAAGGCCATGCGTCTGGTGGAGCGCCTGGACCTGACCGCCTATGTGGAGGAAAAGGCCGGCAGTCTGCCCTATGGCGCCCAGCGTCGTCTGGAAATTGCCCGTGCGCTGGCCACGGAACCCCGGCTGCTGCTGCTGGATGAACCCGCCGCCGGCATGAATCCGCAGGAAAGCCTGGACCTCATGCACTTCATCGGGCATATCCGCAAGGAATTCGGCCTGAGCATCCTGCTCATCGAGCATGACATGAAGGTGGTTATGGGGGTATGCAGCTATATCTGGGTCATGGAATACGGCGCCCTCATTGCCGAGGGCACGCCGGAGGCCATACGCAGCAATCCCGAAGTGATCCGCGCCTACCTGGGGGACGAGGTGAAGCATGCTTGAAATCCGTAATCTCGATGTGCGCTATGGCGGCATCCATGCCGTGCAGGGGGTGAACATCTCCATCCGGCGCGGCAGCATCGTCACCCTGGTGGGAGCCAACGGCGCCGGCAAGAGCAGCATCATCCGGTCCATTGCCGGTCTCAACAAGACCGTGAGCGGCGACATCCTCTTTACCCGCAACGAGGGTGAGGCGCCCATGTCCCTCATGGGGCACAAGCCCGAAGACATGGTGCGGCACGGCATTTCCCTGTCACCGGAGGGGCGGCGCATCCTGCCCCATCTCACGGTAGAGGAAAATCTGCGTCTTGGCGCCTATATTCGATCTGACCGGGAGGGAATCCGCGAAGACCTGGAAAAGGTCTATGACCTCTTTCCACGGCTGCGGGAGCGCCTGTGGCAGAAGGGCGGCACCCTTTCCGGTGGCGAGCAGCAGATGCTTGCCGTGGGCCGCGCCCTCATGAGCCGGCCCACCATGGTCATGCTGGATGAACCCTCGCTGGGGCTTGCCCCCCTGCTGGTGCAGGAAATCTTCAGGATCATCCGCCGCATCAATGAAATAGGCATGACGGTGCTGCTGGTGGAACAGAATGCCTATGCCGCCCTCAACGTGGCCCATTATGCCTACATTCTTGAGGTGGGGCGCGTGGTGCTGGAAGGCCCGGGGCAGGAGCTGCTGGAAAATCCCAAGGTCAAGGAGGCCTACCTCGGCGGCTAGGCCCGGGGACAAAAGCCTGGTTTTCTCACGGGGGAGAGGTGCTTTCTGTAGGAAAGGCGCCTCTCCCCCTGATTTTGCAGCGGGGGCAGCCTGCCGGCAGCTGCCGTCGGGCGGTGCGGGCGCCTGGCAGGGCGACGCCCATAGGGCGAAAGCCTGCGGGCAGCCCTCTTGCCAGCGGGCCGGGGCGTGACTATGGTATCATGGTTCCAACGCAGGGCAGTTCGTGCCCAAGGAGACAGCATGAAACATCTGATACTGACGGGGCTGGCCGTGACGCTGCTGACGCTGAGCGGCCTGGCCCTTCTGCCCGGACAAGCCGGCGCGCAGGCCGGAGCACAGACCGGGGCACAGGCCGGGACGCAGGCCGGCAGTTCTCCGGCGGTGCCGGCCACGGCTCCTGTCCCGGCCGCCGGCCAGGAAGTTCTGACCCGCCTGAAGAACGGGCTGACGGTCTACATCATCCGCGATACTCGCTTTCCGCTGGTCTGCACCCGGCTGTACGTGGGAACGGGATCGGCCAATGAAAGCGCCAAGCAGGCGGGCATCAGTCATGTGCTGGAGCACATGGTCTTCAAGGGAACGGCGCAGCGCCCCAAGGGACGCATTGCCCGGGATGTGGAAGAGCTGGGGGGCTACCTCAATGCGGCCACATCCTTTGACATGACCTATTATCTGACTGACATGCCGTCCCGGCACTGGCGCACGGGCATGGATGTGGTCAAGGACATGGCCTTTCATGCCACGCTGGACCCGGCAGAGCTGGAGAGCGAAAAGGATGTCATTGTCTCGGAATTGCAGGGCAATGAGGATACCCCGCCCAGCCGGCTCTTTCAGGCGCTTCAGGTTTCCGGCCTGCACAACAGTGTGTACGGGCGCCCCATCATCGGCTTTGAGGAAACCATCCGCGCGCTGACCGTACAGGACCTGCGAGACTACATTGCCACCTGGTACCAGCCGCAGAACATGCTGCTGCTGGTGGCCGGCGACATTGACCCCGCGCAGGTGCTGGCCCATGCGCAGTCCCTGTTCGGTGATCTGGAAAATACGGCCGACCTGCCCATGCCGCCGGACGTGAACGTGGCGCAGGCCGCCGGCGGTCCGCAGGTGGAAGTGCTGCGCGGCCCGTGGAACAAGGTCTACATGGGCCTGGCCCTGCCGGTGCCCGGTCTGCGGGACGTGCGTTCCGTGGACCTGGATGTGCTGGCCTTTCTGCTGGGCGGGGATGGAACCTCCACCCTCTACCGCAAGTATCAGTATGACCAGCGCCTGGTGGACAGCATCAGCATGGGCAATATGAGCCTGCAACGCGCCGGGCTGCTCGTGCTCAACGCCACGCTGGATGTGAAGCATGTGGAAACCTTCTGGGACAGTCTCACCCGTGACCTGGCCGCACTCAATGCCCGCGACTTTTCCGACGAGGCCATTGCCCGGGCCATCTTCAATCTGACGGACTCCATGGACCGTGCGGGCGAAACGCTCAATGGTCTGGCCTCGTGGCGGGGCACGGTGCAGTTTGAACTGGGCGGCCGGGATGCGGAACGCAATCTGCGTCAGGCGCAGATGACGGTGGACAAGGCGCGCCTGGCCGAGGCCATTGCCCTCTGGCTGCGGCCCGAACGGGTGCGTGTGCGCGTGCTGGCGCCGCAGGATGCCCCGCTGCCGGACATGCAGGCCATTCTGTCCCGCAACTGGCCGGCCCCGGCCGGAACGGCAGACAGTGCGGCTCCGGCCGCCGGCAGCAGTCTGCCCACGGAAACCATACAGCTGGGGCCGGGGCGTCTGCTCAAGCTGCAACGGGACAGCACGGTGCCCTATGTAGCCATGACCTTTCAGCAGGGGGGTGGCAATGCCCTGCTGACGCCGGCACAGCAGGGGCTTGCCGAACTGACGGCCCGCACCCTCACCGACGGATATGGCAGCATGGATGCCCAGCAGGTGGAGCAGTGGTTTTCGGAACGGGCGGCCAGTCTTTCGGCGTCGGCCGGGCTTCAGACCTTTTCGGTAAGCATTACCGGGCCGGCCCGCTTTACCCGGGACTATTTCCGTCAGCTGGACAGCATGCTGCGCACGCCGCATTTCAGCCAGAAGGACATGGAACGGCAGGTGCAGAACATGCTGGCCGCGCTGGTGCGCCGTCAGGACAATCCGCAGGCCCTGCTGTTCTCGCGGGTGCGGCAGTTCCTGTTCCCGGGGCATTGCTACGGCTTTGACAGCCTGGGGACGCCCGACCAGCTGCGGCATATTACCCGCAAGGATGTACAGGACTTCTGGCAGCGTCAGTCGTCGCTGCCATGGGTGCTGACCGTTACCGGCGATATTGCGCCCGATGCCGTGCGGCGCTGGGCCGAAAGCCTGCCCGCGCCCGCTGGCAGCGCACCGGTGGTGCAGGCCCCGCAGTGGTCCGGGGAAAAGACCCTTGCCATGCAGATGCCGGGGCGCAATCAGGCCTATCTGCTGGAAGTCTTTCCCGCAGTGCCGCAGGATCATCCCGATGCGCCGGCGCTCATGCTGCTGGAATCCGTGCTTTCCGGGCAGAGCGGCCTGCTGTTCAACCGGCTGCGGGACGAGCAGGGCCTGGGCTATACGGTGACGGCCTTTTATCAGAGCCTGCCGGAAACCGGCCTCATGGCCTTCTATATCGGTACCACGCCCGACAAGGTGCAGCAGGCGCGCGAGGGCTTTGCCACGGTCATTGATACGGTCAAGACCGAGCTGCTGCCGGCCGCGCTGCTGGAAAAGGGCCTGAACCGCATGGAAGGCAGCTATTACCGCCAGCGCCAGAGCCTTGGGGCACGCGCCGCGGAATGCGGCACCGAGGCCATTCTCGGCCTGCCGGAAAACTTCCGCAAAACGCTGCTGGCAAAGGCCGCCACCCTGACGCCGGAAGACATCCGGGCCGTGGCCCGCAAGTATCTGGACGCCGACAAGCGCCGGGACCTGCTGCTGACGCCGTCGCCCAGCGCGACAGGTGAGGGCAGATAGTCCACGACAGGGAGGGAAGGTGACTTCCCTCCCTTTTTTGTCGCTTCGGAAAGCGTGGCGGTGAATCTTTACAGCCGGCAGGCGCATGGGCTAGAGAAGAGGATGCGGGTCCGAAGCCACGGCAGGGGCAGCCGGCAAACGGTGCCGGCGTGCCGTCTGTTCCGTCACGTTGCTTTCCGGCCAGGCCGGCACAACGCTGTGCGGGGCCGCAGTTCCACACCTTCAAGCGCGGAGTTTGCCATGTCCCTGCATGAACTGAAATACGGCGAAGGCGCGGTTTCCCTTCAGGTGCCTGACGGCTGTCTTGCCGCCGAGCTGCATCCCAACCCGGTGGACCTGCCCCGGATGTCACCCGAGGAGCTGGTGCGACAGGCGCTGGCCCGTCCTGTGCAGTCGCCCACCCTGGACAGGATCGTTTCCCCCGGGCAGAAGGTCTGCCTTGTCATTCCCGACATCAGCCGCCTCTGGCAGTCGCCCCATATCTACGTGCCCGCCATGGTGGAGGCCCTCAATGCCTGCGGCATCCCGGACCGTGACATGGTGCTGCTGGTGGCCACGGGGGCGCACCGTCGCCATACGCCGGAAGAGCATGCCCGCCTGGTCTCCGCCGACATTGCCCGCCGCATCCGCATAGTGGACCACCAGAGCACGGAAGCGGAAAATCTGGTCTGCGTGGGGCAGACATCCCGCGGCACGCCGGTATACGTGAACCGTGTGGCCGTGGAGGCTGACAGGATCATCCTGTGCAGCGGGGTGGTGTTTCATTTTCTGGCCGGCTTCGGCGGCGGCCCCAAGATGCTGGTGCCGGGCATCTGCGGGCATGAGACCATCCAGCGCCACCACAAGCTGGCGCTGGACCCGCAGACCGGCAGGGGCACCCGAGCCGATGTGCGCTGCGGCGTGCTGGAGGAGCGCAATGTCTTTCAGGCAGATCTGCTGGAAGGCGCGGCCCTGCTCAAGCCCTGTTTTGCCCTCAATGTGGTGACCGATGCCGACAACCGCATTGTGCAGGCCTTTGCCGGCCACTGGGTGGCCGCACACCGCGAGGCCTGCGCGCTGGTGGACGCCATGTACCGGGTGGACATTGCCCGGCGCACGCCGCTGGTGGTGGCCAGCGCCGGCGGCCATCCCCGCGACATGAACCTCTTTCAGGGCATCAAGCTGCTGAGCAATGCGCTGGGCGCTGTGGCCGAAGGGGGCACCATGATCCTCCTGGCCCGCACGCAGGACGGCTTCGGCAATGCGGAAATCGAGCGCCAGCTGTACGGCCTGGGCAGCATGGCCGAGCGGGAAGACGCGCTGCGCACGACCTTCTCCATCGGCGGCTACGTGGGCTTTCTCTTTGCCGAGGCGGCGGAGAAATATCACCTCATCCTGGTGACGGACATGGACCCGCAGTGCTTTGCCCGGACGCGCATTCATGCTGTGCCCACTGTGGACAAGGCCCTGGAGCTGGCCGCCACCTTCCTGGGCGGAAGCCTCGATGTGCCCACCACGGTCATGCCCTGGGGTGCGGCAACCCTGCCCCGCGTGGCAGGGGAGTAGGGCGGACGGCGCCCCGGCGGCGCATGGCCTGCCGGGTGCCGCCTTGTGCTGTCGGGCACATGCCTGCCGGCGCTCTGCACCGCTCTGGACTACGTAAAAGCACTATCTGAAATTTGTTTGTCCCGCCAAGTGCCTTGGACAACAGAACTTTTTTTCGGCGATGCCCGCAAATCCACGAATGGCGGGCATCGCCGGTTTTTTTCAGGTATTATAGTATGTTAGCAATGCAAGGTTTTTTTATTCGTTGACAGGGGAAGCCGCCTGCGCCATCGTAGGCCCACGAAAGCGCCCTGCTGAAGGGCCTAACAGGGAATCCCGTGAAAAGCGGGAGCGGACCCGCCGCCGTAAATCGCGCAACGCTTTTCCCCCGTGTGCCACTGCCTTGTCGGGAAGGCCGGAAAAGCGGCGATGAGCCGGAAGACCTGCTTTCGTCCATCATTATCTGTGAGGCAACGGGTCTTTGCCGCGCGAGTCCATGAGCTGATGTCTGTTGTCATCTTCTCTGCCGCGTGCGGAGAAATTTTTTATTTTACTGGCCTGATGCCGATTTCTTGAGTGCCGTGGAGGAGGGGACTCATGCCTGTAAGTATTGTCAAGCGCGATGGTTCTGTCGTCCCCTTCGATTCCGTCAAGATTCTCAACGCCATTTCCCGTGCCAACCGCGCCGTGGAAGGCGAAGCCATGCGCTCTACGGACCTGGCCTTTCTGACGGACAAGGTTTGCGACAAGCTGGACGAAAAGGGCCTTTCCCACGTGGAGGAAATCCAGGACGTGGTGGAAGAAACCCTCATCCGCTTTGACTATGCCCGCACGGCCAAGGCCTACATCCTGTACCGGGCAGAGCATGCCAAGCTGCGCCATGCGGAATCCTACCTCATGGACATCTACAAGACCCTCACCTATGCGCCGGCGCGCGAAGAGGACATCAAGCGCGAAAATGCCAATATCGACGGCGACACGGCCATGGGCACCATGCTCAAGTACGGGTCCGAGGGTGCCAAGTTCTTTACGGACAATTACGTCCTGCCCAAGGATATTTCGCTGGCGCATACCAGCGGCGACATCCACATTCACGACAAAGACTTTTACATGCTCACGGAAACCTGCTGCCAGATCGACCTTATCCAGCTGTTCAAGGGCGGATTTTCTACCGGGCACGGTTTCCTGCGCGAACCCAATTCCATTGAAAGCTATGCGGCACTGGCCTGCATTGCCATTCAGGCCAATCAGAACGAGATGCACGGCGGCCAGAGCGTGCCCCATTTCGACTACTGCATGGCCGGCGGCGTGACCAAGACCTTCCGCAAGGAATATGCCCGCGCCATGATTGCCTACCTGCGCATCAAGGCCGACATGACGCTGGAGCAGGCCAGCCAGCTGGTGGACAGTTTGCTTGTAGCCGCTGGAAAAAACATTTGTCTTGACTTGTGCGTAAAATATGG
Source organism: uncultured Desulfovibrio sp. (assembly GCF_944324505.1). Classification (NCBI taxonomy): domain Bacteria; kingdom Pseudomonadati; phylum Thermodesulfobacteriota; class Desulfovibrionia; order Desulfovibrionales; family Desulfovibrionaceae; genus Desulfovibrio; species uncultured Desulfovibrio sp. The sequence goes on along the minus strand of NZ_CALUWO010000004.1, from coordinate 168,978 downwards.
CGGTCGCTGGCTTGAAGAGCCGTTTTCCGAAGATATGCGCCCCCTCATCCGGGCGGCCCATGCCTATGCGGCCGAAGAGGCCCACATGGCCACTGAGCGGCGCACCTATCAGGCCATGGAAGCCTTTGTGCACAATCTCAATACCATGAACTCCCGTGCCGGTGCGCAGGTGCCGTTCAGCTCCGTCAACTACGGCACGGATACCTCGGCAGAAGGCCGTATGGTCACGCGCAATCTGCTTCTGGCCACGCAGGCCGGGCTGGGCGGCGGGGAAACGTCCATTTTCCCGGTGCAGATTTTCAAGGTCAAGGAAGGGGTCAACTTCAATACCGGCGACCCCAACTATGACCTGTTCCAGCTGGCCATCGCCACGTCGGCCCAGCGGCTTTTTCCCAATTTCAGTTTCATGGATGCGCCCTTCAACCGGCAGTACTACGACGGCAGCTACAATTCCGAAGTGGCCTACATGGGCTGCCGCACGCGGGTCATGGGCAATGTGCATGACCCGTCACGGCAGATTACCTGCGGGCGCGGCAATCTGAGCTTTACATCCATCAATCTGCCGCGTCTGGGCATTGAGGCCCATGGCGATGTGGACGCCTTTTTCCGCCTGCTGGACGAAAAGATCGACCTGGTTTTCCGGCAGCTGCTGCACCGGTACAAGATTCAGGCCGCCAAGAAGGTGCGCAACTATCCCTTCCTCATGGGCAACGGCATCTGGCTGGATTCGGACAAGCTGGGCTGGGATGACCGCGTGGGCGAGGTGCTCAAGCACGGCACCCTGACCCTGGGCTTCATCGGCCTGGCCGAAACCCTCAAGGCCCTTGTGGGCGCGCATCATGGCGAAAGCGAGGCGTCCCAGCGCCTGGGGCTGAAAATCGTGGGCCACATGCGCCGCCGCTGCGACGAGGAATCCGAAAAGACGGGCATGAACTTCACGCTCATTGCCACGCCGGCCGAAAGTCTCAGCGGCCGCTTTGTGGCCATTGACCGGCGCAAGTACGGCGACATTCCCGGCATTACGGACAGGGACTATTACACCAATTCCTTCCACGTGCCGGTCTATTTCCCCATCAAGGCCTTCCGTAAGATTCAGCTTGAAGCGCCCTATCATGCCTTCACCAATGCCGGACACATCACCTATGTGGAGCTGGACGGGGATACCTGCAAGAATCTCAAGGCCTTTGAAGACATTATCCGTTACATGCACGACCAGGGCGTGGGCTACGGTTCCATCAATCATCCGCTGGACCGTGACCCCGTATGCGGCTATGTGGGCGTCATCAACGACCAGTGCCCGCGCTGCGGCCGCCGCGACGGCGAAGCCGTGAGCGAAGCAAAGCTGCGCGAAATACGCCGCCGCTTCCCGCAGACAACGCCCTTTCACAACTGCCACTGCAAATAGGTTTACTACAGGAGGAAGAATCCATGCTCATGCCGTCCAAACTCAAGGATGCCCGGCCCGCCGTACAGGAAAAGATGGTGGGAGAAGGTGTGGCCTTTGAGCGCGTGCGTCGCATTACCGGCTATCTTGTGGGCACGCTGGACCGTTTCAACAATGCCAAGCGCGCCGAGGAACACGACCGGGTGAAGCATGCCTGACCTGCGGGTCTGCGGGCTGGTGGAAGAATCCATCGTGGACGGGCCGGGGCTGCGCTTTGTGGTCTTTGTGCAGGGCTGCCTGCACCACTGCCCCGGCTGCCATAACCCGCAGACGCATGCCCTTGACGGGGGAAGCCTCATGGATACGGCGGACCTGCTGGCCCGCTTTGACGAGAATCCCCTGTTGAGCGGCATAACCCTGTCCGGCGGCGAGCCGTTTTTGCAGCCTGCCCCCCTGGCTGACCTGGCCCGCGAGGTCCACCGGCGCGGCAAGGATGTGATGGTCTATTCCGGGTATACCTATGAAGAACTGCTGCAACGTGCTGCCGCTGACGACGGAGTGCGCCGCCTGCTTGACGAGGCCGACATTCTGGTGGATGGCCCGTATGTGGAGGCCCTGCGCAATCTTGAACTGACCTTTCGCGGCAGCGAGAATCAGCGCGTGCTTGACCGGCAGGCCATGCAACGCCTGCGGGAGATAATTACTATTCAAGGGATATAAATGAAGAAACGTATCCATATACGAGATTTGTTGGGACTTCCTAAAAAGGTAAAAAAGCCTAAAGAGGTTCTTCATGTCTGCAGGCTGTGTAAAAACATTTTCAGCATGGATTCTACATTAAAATTTTATATACATGAAGATATTTTCATTTATGATAGAATTATTAAGAAAAATTATATGGCCTCAATATATTATAAAAAGATGTTGTACTGTCATAGAAGACGGGTGTGTAAGAAGTGTTTTTATTTTTTAAATAGGTATCAAAACTACATTATAAAATTTTTTATAGAGGAAAATGGTGAAAAGGCTGTAAAAAGTTTTACTAAAAAGTATGGATGTGCCAATGATTGTTCTTGGCATATGAGTCATTAATAATATTTTATATGTTAAGGAAAGCCTTCGTATCGAGGGCTTTTTTTATGGCGGCCGGGGTAGGCGATAACAGTAGAAGAACGCCTCCGTCGGGAGGCCGTGGCACGCCGAGTTTTTTACCGTACACAGGTAGCCTGTGTGCCCTGTCCGTTGATGACATGCGGACAGGGCAGCGCAAGCCCTCAGGCTGCAGGCGCAGGCATCAGTTCATGAGCTGCCCCAGCAGCGTGGAGGCAAGGGCAAAGTAGGTAAGAACGCCCACCAGGTCCATGATGGAGGTGATGAGCGGCGAGGAGAGCGTGGCCGGGTCGGCATGGACGCGCCGGGCCAGGAAGGGCAGCAGCGCGCCGATGAGGCCGCCGAGCAGGGTGCAGCAAAGCATGCTCAGGCCCACCACCAGCAGAATATCCAGCCCTACGCCCTTGGAAAAACGGGCCAGCACGGCTTCCAGCAGCGCTACCACCAGCCCCAGCGCCGCCGCCACGGGCAGTTCCCGCCAGATGACGCGCAGCACGTCACGCCAGCAGGGGGAAAGATCGCCCAGCGCCATGGCGCGGATGACCAGCGTGGCGGACTGGCTGCCCACGTTGCCGCCCATGTCTACAATGGGGGCAATGAAGGCTGCCAGCACCAAGGCATGTGACAGCAGTTCCTCCTGCGTGGCCACAAAGGTACTGGTGATGATGCCAAAGAGGGTCAGCAGCACCAGCCAGAAAACCCGTACCGAAAACATGCGGTGCAGGGGCGTTGCCAGAATATCCAGATCGCTGCCGGTATCGCCGGTGGTGCCGCCGAACCGGGCCAGGCGGGAGGCATCCTCTTCTTTTGTCATGTCCAGCACATCGTCCACGGTGACGATGCCGATCATGCGTTCGTCGCCATTGAGCACGGGCAGGGCCAGCAGATCATAACGGCGAATGAGGTCGGCGGCTTCCCGGCCGGGCCAGAGAGCGCGGGCCACCACGGGCCGGGGGCGCATGATCTGCCGTACCAGACGGTGGTCATCGGCCAGCAGCAGATCGCGCAGAGAAAGCGTGCCGCAGAGGCGGGCATGCGCGTCCAGGACATAGAGCACGTAAATGGTCTCCCGGTCCGGCGCCGTGGCACGTACATGGGCCAGGGCCTCGTCCACACGCATGTCTGGAGCAACCGCCACATAATCAGAGGTGGTCAGCGAACCGATGGTGCCTTCCTCGTAGGCGGACAGACGCAGCATGTCGTCGCGTTCCTGCTGGCTCAGGGCGGGCAGCAGGGCGCGGCGCTCTTCCGGGGGCAGGGTCTTGTAGAGATCGGTGCGCTCGTCTGCGGCCAGATGCGCAAAGATATCCCGCGCCATGGCACGGGGCAGCCGGGGCAGCAGGGCAGCCTGGAGGGAACGGTCCAGATAGGCAAAAACGTCGGCCCGTTCGGCCGGGGGCATGGCGGTCAGACGGTGCAGCAGAGCCTGCTGCGGCAGGGTGCGCAGGCTTTCGGCCATGTCGGAAGGATGCGTGGGGCGCAGGGAGGGCGTAACGGCGCTCTGGCCGTTGGCATGAGCGGGACGCGGACGGGACAGGAAAACGCGGGAAAACAGGCGCATGATACGGCTCCTTTGCCGCCGGGAGGGGCGGCTGTCCTGGGGCGAAACAACGAAGGGCAACACACGGGTACAGGGTCGGGATGGGCTGGCATGGCAGACCTCCTTGGGGGTTGTGATGACAGGGCCGTTCTGCCGGAGAGGGCCTCAGGCAGGGACGGAGAAACTGCCGTCAGGCAGCTTCACTATGACAGGACAGGCAGAATGTAGGCGATGGTGCGCAGCGGGAAGGGCTGGCCATGCGATGATCGCAGCATGGGCCAGAACGCGGCAGACCGTTGGGGACGGGACGGAAAATGGAAGAGCAGCAAGGGGAAACCTCCACGGGCCGGGACGCATGCGCGGAGGCAGGGCGTCAGGACAGGAACAGGCGGGGCAGGGACAGATGGGGCTGGTTCGGGTAACTGTCGGATGGCATAACAACTCCTTGAGCGGGGACGGGACTGTCCGTCACCGTCCCTGCCTGTACAGAAAAGCGGACACGGGGTCAAGCGTGCCGGTCACCTTGTCTGGCTTTGCCGGTGACACGGGCTGATCGGGACGGCCATACTGCCCGTGGGGAACCGTGCATGGCCGGCCTCGTTCTCGGTCTGCCAGCGCCAGCCGCCGCGACCAGGGCCGGAAAGGCCCCGGGCGGCATGGCTCCCTGTCCGATGGCCGGGTCTGCCCGCTGGGGCTTCCTTTCATGACAGCGGCGGGCACGGCAGGGAGTGCCCCGTATGGCGGAACCTAGAGGTCCTTGCGGCGCTGCATTTCGCCCACCCAGCGGGAAAGCCGCGTGCGCGAAAAGGCATCGTCCGCCGGGTCCATCTTCTGGATGCGCTCCTTCAGCTCGGCCTGCGCGGTCTTTTCGGGGAAGAGAATGCGGCAGGCCCGGCGCGCCCTGTCCTGAAAGGCATTGAGGCGGGCGGCGTCGTAGGCCACGTCTCGCGCCAGCACGGGGTCCAGGGGTTCGTGATATTCGGCGATGACCTGCATCTGGCGGAAGTCCAGCAGGAAGGCGGCACGATAGACCAGGCAGGACTGGCCGTCATGCGCATGGAAGGCATCCTGTTCCGCCGTCAGGCAGAACAGGCTTTCGTACAGCATTTCCCCGTCCTGTTCATAGTGCAGGGTCCGCAGGGCAGGGTAGGGACAATGCTGGGCAGGTTCCCAGCGCCAGGGGGTTTCAGCCTCGGCCAGGGCGGTGATGAGCAGGCCCGTGCCGTTTTCATAGGTGGCGAACCACAGTCGGGCGTTGCCCGGTTCAGTGGTGCGCGATTCAGGAGCAAGGCTGCGCCAGCCGGACGCGCACAGGCGCATGCCGTCCGCCGGCGCAAAGATGACGGCCGGGCGCGCCCGGGAAATGAGAACACGCTGTCCCGCATCGTCCTGCAGCATGCCGCGCAGCGGCGGCTGCTGGCCCAGCAGACGGCATCCGGCAAGTCCCGCCAGGATCAGAACGGCAAGAATGAGAAGGGCTTTCATGGCAGCCTCCTGCAAAGAGAAATGATGAGGTTTTCTATAGCCTCTCCCGTGCAGGTCGTAAAGCCGGACTGCCCGCTGCACCATTTCAGACTGCATGACAGCATTGCCATGTGAAGCAAGGCGCGATACACAAAGGATATTTCGCAGGAAGGTCATGCCGTGTGCACGGGCCGGGCCGCAGGGCCTGGCAAAGGGACAGGAACAGGGCGGCAGTGTGTCGTTGTGGTATCCGCCGGTGTCATGCGGCAATCCTGCCGGGAGGACGCATGGAGGCATGGGGCTTTGCCATTATTTTTCTGGCCTGGGGGATAGGCGGCTTTGTCAATGGCGTCAGCGGCCTGGGCGCAGGTGTCATTGCCATGCCGTTTATGCTCTGTGTGGTGGATATGCGGGCGGCTTCGCTGGCGGCCTGTCTCATTTCGCTGCCATTGCCGGCGGTGGTGGGCTGGCAGCACCGCCGGTATCTTTGTCCGCGTCTGCTTCGCCCCCTGCTGGCAGGCATGCTGCCCGGCATGCTGGCAGGCATGGCGCTGCTTTCCGTGATACCTGGGCGGCTGTTGCAGACGTGCCTGGGCATCATGCTGGTGGCGCACATGATCTGGCAGCTGGTGCCTCATCCCCACACTCCGCCTGCCCGGCCCGTGCTGTGGGGCATTATGGCCGGCGGACTGGCCGGATTTGTGCAGGCCCTGAGCGGCATTGGTGGGCCGCCGGCAGCCATGTATGCCCAGCGCGCCCACTGGGACAAGGACATGATCCGCGCCAATCTGAGCCTGCTGTTCGTGATCATCAGCTGCCCCATCATTATCTTGCAGTACCGTCTGGGCTGTTATACGGCCGAGGTCATGCACACCTTTCTGCCTGCGGCACTGGGCTGCGGTACCGGTCTTGTCTTTGCCTATCCCGTGGCACGGCGTATCGGCGAGGTCAGCTTTCAGCATCTTCTGGCGGTGGTCATCGGCCTGTCCGGTCTTTCCATGCTGATCAGGGCCGTCTGGCAGACGAGCTGATGCCGTTTTCCCCAGACATGCCGTCATGACGCAATGGTCAGGCAAGGGGGGCCTGCGTCCGGGCAGGCACCGTCGCCGGAAACGAAAAAAGCCAATCTTCACACGAAGATTGGCTTTTTGCTTGCGTCTGGTCGGGATGAAAGGATTTGAACCTTCGACCCCTTGAACCCCATTCAAGTGCGCTCCCAGACTGCGCTACATCCCGACGCAGGAATGTGTCTACGCACATTTTCCCCCGTCGTCAATGTTTTTTTGTCAGAAAGAGAAAAATTTTTTTCCGGCGGAATGAATCATGCAGGAATATTTTTCATAATATATTGAAATATATTATTTATGTGTGCAGAAATCCAGCCGGGAAATGCCGGGAAGCGGCGCTGGCGCTGCCGGGAGTTGACCGCCGGACACGGCCGGTTGTGCCGTTTTTCCATACGTGGCGGATACGTTTTGGCCGGCGCTGAGAGGAAGAAAGGGACACGCCACCCTCAAACCCATTTTCCGCGTGAGCAGGCAAAAAAGATGCCTCTTTTTTGATGACCCCCCTTTTTGCAGGCCAACTTTGCCATTGAGGAAGAAAAAAAAAGGGGGTCATTTCCAAAAACGTGGAAAAAAAGGGGGGGTCACGTCTGCGACAGGAATTTTTACAGACAGAAGCTGGCAGCCTTTCCGGCTGCGCCCTCTGCGAATTTTTATGCAGAAAATGTATATTTTTTATATGTATTTGCATGGCTAATGATATTTTCAAAAAACATACTGCAAAAAAATAAATGAAATTTTTTTTTACATGTTACACATGAAGATATAAAGGCAGATTGAGTGATCAAACAATGTTTCTGCGCATATATTTTTTATTTACATGCAATAAAATTGTGTGTTGCAGTTCTATATTGTGTTTGTGAATATTTTTACATTTAAAGTAACCGCTTTGTCTGATCAAACTGCATTGACTCCATAGTATGGGCGGAATATAAAAACACAACATGCCTCTTTTCCAGCGGGGAAGAAAGACATGGTGTTCAGTTGACAACAGGCGGCAAAACGGCCGCTCCCTGAGAGGATTTGCGAGGAGTTTTTGTATGGCACTGTTTACTCGAGAAGACGCGCTGGAATATCACCGGGTGCCGCGCCCCGGCAAACTGGAAGTTGTTCCTGTCAAGCCGTGCGCCAATCAGCTTGACCTGTCGCTTGCCTATTCCCCGGGAGTGGCGCATGCCTGCCTTGCCATCAAGGAAGATCCGGCCCGGGCCGCCGACTATACCGGCCGTGCCAACCTCGTGGCTGTGGTCAGCAACGGAACGGCCGTGCTGGGGCTGGGCAACATCGGTCCTCTTGCCGGCAAGCCCGTCATGGAGGGCAAGGGGGTTCTGTTCAAGACCTTTGCCGATGTGGATGTCTACGACATCAACCTGGCCACCAGAGACAGCGATGAACTCATCAATGTGGTCAAGTGTCTTGAACCCACCTTTGGCGGCATCAACCTGGAAGATATCAAGGCTCCTGAATGCTTTTATATTGAAGATCAGCTCAAGGCTGCGCTGCAGATTCCCGTTTTCCATGACGACCAGCATGGTACGGCCATCATTTCCGGTGCGGCGCTCATCAATGCCTGCGAGATCACCGGCCGCAACATCGGCGATCTCAAGGTCGTGGTGGTGGGTGCCGGTGCGGCCGGCATCGCCTGCGCCCGTTTCTACGTGCTGCTGGGCGTGAAGCGGGAAAACATCTGCATGTTTGATTCCCGCGGCCTCATCTACAAGGGCCGCGAGGGTCTCAATCCGTACAAGGAAGAATTCGCCCAGGAAGAAAACCGGGGCGATCTTGCTGCCTGCCTCAAGGGCGCGGATGTCTTCCTTGGCCTGTCCAGAAAGGACCTGGTCAGCAAGGACATGGTGCGTTCCATGGCCGATTCGCCGGTCATCTTCGCCATGGCCAATCCTGATCCCGAAATTTCCTATGAAGACGCCAAGGAGGCCTGCCCCAGCGCCATCATGGGAACGGGGCGCTCCGACTATCCCAACCAGATCAACAATGTTTCCGGCTTCCCCTACATCTTCCGCGGCGCGCTGGATGTGGGTTCCCGCGTCATCAATGAAGAAATGAAGCTTGCGGCGGCCTACGCGCTGGCTGCCCTGGCCAAGGAAGAGGTTCCTGCCAGCGTGCTGGAGGCCTACGGGGTGGATTCGCTGGTTTATGGCCGCGACTACGTGCTGCCCAAGCCGCTGGATCCGCGCATTCTCACGGCCGTGACGCCTGCTGTGGCCAAGGCCGCCATGGATACCGGCGTGGCGACTCGTCCCATTGCGGACCTGAACGCCTATGCCGATCAGCTGCGCCGCCGCGTGGAGGCGTCGCAGGCCCGCATCCGTCCCTATGTGAAGATGCTGGCAGAACAGGGGCCTGTGGCCTAGCCGCCGGGGCATATCGCCCTGCGGCAACATGATCTTGAAGGACTGCGCCACCCCGGGCATTTGCCCGGGGGATGCGCAGCCAGGGAGGGTTACATCTTTCCGTGCCATGTCACGGATGGTTCTTTCACCTTTTACCGCGAGGAGACCCGTACATGAAACGCCTTCTTTTCCTGGTCGCTCTGCTGGTTGTCGGTGTCGTCTTCCTGTCCTGTCAGGAGACGATGGCGGCTCCCGCCATGGAAATCAAGCTGCCTGAAGACCCCACGAAAGCCTACATAACGCTGGGCATCCTGTTTGTGGCAGCCGTCATGTTCTTCACCGAAATCGTGCCGCTGCCCATTACGGCCCTACTGGTACCGGTGGCGCTTTCGATCTTCAAGGTAATTCCCTCAAAGACGGCGTTCGGCTACTTCGGTGATCCCACCGTGGTGCTCTTCATGGCCATGTTCATCGTAGGTGAAGGAACCTTCATTACGGGTTTTGCTGACAAGGTAGGCCGCGCCGCCGTGGCCATGTCCAAGGGCAGTGAAGTAAAACTGCTGGTCTTTTCCATGGCGGCCATTGGTCTGCTGTCCACGGTGCTGTCCAATACCGGTACCACGGTGGTGGCCGTGCCCATGATTCTCGGCATGTGCATTTCCGCCAAGCTGGCTCCCGGCAAGATTCTCATGCCCGTGGCCTTTGCCTCCTCGCTGGGTGGTACCGTGACGCTTGTGGGCACGCCGCCCAACGGCATCGTCAATTCCATGCTGGAACAGATGGGCGTGCAGCCCTTCGGCTTCTTTGAATTCGGTCTCATCGGCATTCCGCTGCTCATCGTGGGCCTCATTTACTACGGTCTCATTGGTCACCGCTTCCTGCCCAAGGGTCGCGAGCTGCATGAGGAAATGATGGCCGAAGAAACCGTGCGCCGCACGGAAAAAATGTGGGTCAGCGTGGGCATCTTTGCCTTTGTGGTGGCCATGATGGCCTCCGAATACATGAACCTCACCACCGCCGCCGTGCTGGGCGCCTGCCTCATGGTCATCACCCGCTGCATGACCATGCGTGAAGCCTTCCGCAGCGTGGACTGGACCACCATCTTCCTCTTTGCGGGCATGCTGTCCATGTCCGCCGCCATGGACAAGTCCGGCGCCGCCGCCATTGTGGCCAATGCCGTGGTGAGCCGCGTGTCCGACCCCTGGATGCTCATGCTGGTCTGCTGCGCGCTGACCGCCATTGTCACCAACTTCATGTCCAATACGGCCACGGCGGCCCTCATGGCGCCCCTGGCCCTGCCCATTGCCACGGCCTCCGGCATTTCGCCCCTGCCCATCGTCATGGGGATTGCCATGTCGGCCTCGGCCTGCTTCCTGACGCCCATCGCCACGCCGCCCAACACCATCGTGCTGGGTCCCGGCAAGTACAGCTTCCTTGACTACATCAAGGCCGGCTGGCCCCTGCAGGTCATTGCCCTGCTTATGTGCTGGCTGCTCATCCCCATGATCTGGCCCTTCCATCCCTAAGCCGCGGAACGGGTGTGCATCATGAAAGAGATTCATGTGAACCATATCAGCGAGGCGGTGGCCCGGCTGTGCGTGCAGGCATGCTGCCACCTGCCCGCCGATGTCTGCCAGGCCTTTGCCGAGCGGAAGGAAAGCGAACCCTCCCCGGTGGGGCGCAACATCCTGCAACAGCTGCTTGACAATGCGGACATTGCCGCACGGGAAGAAATGCCCATTTGCCAGGACACGGGGCTTGCCGTTGTCTTTGCCGATGTGGGGCAGGATGTGCACATCGTGGGCGGCGACTTCACGGCTGCCGTCAACGAAGGCGTGCGCCGCGGCTATGTGGATGGCTATCTGCGCAAGTCCAGCGTGGCGGAACCCCTGTTTGACCGGAAGAATACGGGCGACAATACGCCTGCCGTGCTGCACGTGCGGCTGGTGCCCGGCGACGGCCTGCGCCTGCGCCTGGCGCCCAAGGGGGCCGGTTCGGAAAACAAGAGCGTGGTGAAGATGCTGGTGCCCGCCGACGGCATCGAGGGCGTGCGCAAGGTGGTGCTGGATACCGTGCTGGCGGCCGGCCCCAATTCCTGCCCGCCCATGGTGGTGGGCGTGGGCCTGGGCGGCACCATGGAGGTGGCGGCCCTCTGCGCCAAGCGCGCCGCGGCCCGTGACCTGGCCTCGCGCAATGCCGATCCGCGCTATGCCGCCTTTGAAGACGAGCTGCTGGAAATGGTCAACCGTACCGGCATCGGCCCCCAGGGCCTTGGTGGCCGGACCACGGCCCTCAAGGTGCATGTGGAATGGGCGCCCACCCATATCGCCTCCCTGCCGGTGGCGGTCAACATCAACTGCCACGCGGCGCGTCATGCCGAAGTGCTGCTGTAGGAGGAGCACATGAGCGAAGATGTCAAGCGCATCCGCGCGCCGTTCGATGAAGCTACGGCCCGCTCCCTGCGGGCAGGGGACAGGGTGCTCATTACCGGCACCATCCTTGCGGCCCGCGATGCGGCCCACAAGCGCCTTACGGAAGCCCTGGCCCGGGGCGAGGCCCTGCCGGTGGATCTGCGGGGGCAGGTGGTCTACTACGTCGGCCCCAGTCCGGCCAAGCCCGGCCAGGCCATCGGGGCAGCCGGCCCTACCACCTCCGGCCGTATGGATGCCTATACGCCCACCCTCATTGCTCAGGGGCTGCGCGGCATGATCGGCAAGGGCTATCGCAAGCCCGAGGTGGTGGAAGCCATGAAACAGTACGGCGTGCCCTATCTGGCCGCCGTGGGGGGAGCCGGGGCGCTCATTGCCCGCAGCATTCGCAAGTATACCGTGCTGGCCTACGAGGACCTGGGTCCCGAGGCCGTGGCCGCGCTGGAAGTGGAGGATTTTCCGGCCATTGTGGTCATCGACAGCACGGGTGACAATTACTACGAAAGCGGTCAGGCCCCGTACAGGGAGTTGTAGGCGACAGCCTGCGTACTGTTCCGCTCCCGTCCGGGGGCAGAATTTCTAGAAAAGAGGAGTTGACATGACGGATCGTAACGTACCGGATAGCCCGCGCAACCGCCTGGATTTTCTTCAGGCTGCGTCGGGGGCATTGCTGGCACTCTTTGTCTGCGTGCACCTGCTGCTCGAAGGCACGGTGGTGCTGAGTCCCTCGCTGACCAACGGCATTGCCTGGTTCATGGAAGCGATCTTTGTGGCGCAGATTTCCGCGCCCATCATCGTGCTGCTGGTGCTGTTCCACTTCTATGTGGCGGCGCGTAAAATGCCCTTCCGGGCCGGTGAACTGGGGATTTTCGTGCGCCACAGCCGCACGCTCCGCGAGCCGGATACCGCGCTCTGGCTGGTGCAGGTCTTTACGGCCATCATCATTCTGGCAGGGGCCTTCTTCCATGTGTATTCGGTCATGACCGACCTGCCCATTTCGGTGGCCCGCAGCGCCGCGCGTCTGCATGCCGGCGGTCTGGCCTTCTATATTGTCTTTCTGCCCTGCGTGATTCTGCATACGGGCATTGGCGTGTACCGTATTGCCGTCAAGTACGGTATCTGTACCAGCGCGACCCGCCAGGTGTGGCGCAAGCGCATCTGGATCGTCATGGCGTGTTATTTCGTGCTGGGCTGTCTGGCCCTGGCGCGTGTCTGGTTCCAGGGATAGGGGGGAAGTATGCGCATTTATCAAACGGACGTTCTGTGCATGGGTGCCGGCCTTGCCGGCGAACGCGTGGCGGTGGAGGCGGCCCAGGCTGGTTTCAGCGTCATCTGCCTCAGCGTCGTGCCTCCCAAGCGTTCCCATTCCTCGGCGGCCATGGGCGGCATGCAGGCAGCCCTGGGCAATTCCATCATGGGGGATGGTGACAGCCCGGAAATTCACTTCAACGATACGGTCAAGGGGTCCGACTGGGGTTGTGACCAGGAAGTGGCGCGCATTTTTGCCAATACCGCGCCCATTGCCATGCGCGAAATGGCCTTCCTCGGCGTGCCGTGGAGCCGCGTGGTGCCCGGCGAGCACACCTATTACAAGGGCGGCAAGCCGTTTCAGGCCACGGAAAAGGCCGAGAATGAGGGCCTTATCCATTCCCGTGCCTTCGGCGGTACGGCCAAATGGCGCACCTGCTACACCTCGGACGGTACGGGCCATGCCGTGCTCTTCACCCTGGACAACCGCCTGTTGCAGCTGGGCGTGACCATTCATGACCGCACCCAGGCCGAGGCCCTCATCCATGACGGGCAGACCTGCATGGGCTGCATTGCCCGCGATCTGCGCACCGGCGAACTGGTGGCCTATCTGGCCAAGGCCACGCTTATTGCCACGGGCGGCTACGGCCGCATCTACCGCGCCACCACCAATGCCGTCATCTGCGACGGCGGCGGGCAGATCACGGCCCTCAATACCGGCGTGGTGCCGCTGGGCAATATGGAAGCCGTGCAGTTCCATCCCACGGGTACCGTGCCCACGGACATTCTGGTGACCGAAGGCTGCCGCGGCGACGGCGGCACCCTGCTGGACGTGAACGAATACCGCTTCATGCCCGACTACGAACCGGAAAAGGCCGAGCTGGCCTCCCGCGACGTGGTGTCCCGCCGCATGACCGAGCACATGCGCAAGGGCTTTGGCGTGCCCAGCCCCTACGGCGAGCATCTCTGGCTGGATATCCGCCACCTGGGCGAAAAGCACATCAAGACCAATCTGCGCGAAGTGTACGACATCTCCACTCACTTCCTCGGCGTGGACCCCGTGCATCAGCTCATTCCCGTGCGTCCCACCCAGCACTACAGCATGGGCGGCGTGCGCATCAACAAGGACGGCCATGCTTACGGCCTCAAGGGCCTGTTCGCAGCGGGCGAAGCCGCCTGCTGGGACATGCACGGCTTCAACCGCCTGGGCGGTAACTCCCTGGCCGAAACCGTGGTGTCCGGCCGGGTCATCGGCCAGAAGCTGGTGGAATTCCTCCAGGGCTACGAAACCACCTTCTCCACGCAGGCCACCCGCGAGGCCATGCTCCAGGTGGAAGACCGCATCGCCCAGCTGCGCCGCGGTACCGGGGACAGCTGCTATACCCTGCGCAATGAGATGCAGGACATCATGATGGAGCACGTGGGCATCTTCCGTAACGGCAAGGACCTCCAGGCCGGTGTGGAAAAGTTGCAGGCTCTGCTGGAACGCAGCAAGAACATGCGCCTGGACGGCAAGGCCCCTGGCCCCAGCGCCGAAATGTCCATGGCCCTGCGCGTGCCCGGCATGATCAAGCTGGCGCTTTGCACGGCCTACGGCGCACTCATGCGCACGGAAAGCCGCGGCGCCCATGCCCGCGAGGACTACCCCGAACGTAACGACAAGGACTGGCTGGTGCGTACCCTGGCCTACTGGAAGGAAGGGGCAGACCTGCCCACGCTGGAATATGAACGCGCGACCCCGTGGTTCATCCTGCCTCCCGGCGACCGCGGCTACGGCGGCGGCAAGATCATCGAAGGCGACATGACCGGCGAAAAGGTCATCGGTTACGACGAACAGGCCTAAGGGAGGTGAACCATGGGACGCATTCTGACCTTTGAAATATTCCGCTACAATCCGCTGGACCCCCTGTCCACGCCGCACATGCAGACCTTCACCCTGGAAGAACAGCGCAGCATGACCCTTTTTGTGGCGCTGAACCAGATCCGCGAAACCCAGGATGCCACGTTGCAGTTTGATTTCTGCTGCCGGGCGGGCATCTGCGGCTCCTGCGGCATGGTCATCAACGGGCGGCCCGGTCTGGCCTGTCATACCCAGACCAGGGACCTGCCGGAACACATTACCCTGCATCCGCTGCCGGTGTTCAAACTGCTGGGCGACCTGTCGGTGGATACGGGCACGTGGTTCCGCAATGTGGGCAAGAAGATCGAGTCCTGGATCCATACCAACAAGACCTTTGACCCCGAGGCGCAGGAAGAGCGCATGGACAATGAGCTGGCAACCCAGATATTCGAGCTGGACCGCTGCATCGAATGCGGCTGCTGTGTGGCGGCCTGCGGTACGGCGCTCATGCGCAAGGATTTCATCGGTGCCACCTCCATCAACCGCATGGCCCGCTTCTACATCGACCCGCGCGACCAGCGCACCCCCGAGGACTTTTATGACCTCATCGGTGATGACAACGGCGTGTTCGGCTGCATGGGGCTGCTGGCCTGTGAGGATATCTGCCCCAAGAAGCTGCCCCTGCAGGATCAGCTGGGCATCATGCGGCGCATGGTGAGCATCGAATCCGTGCGTGGCTGGCTGCCCGAAGGCATCCGCAAGCGCCTTTCCGGCGGCTGCGGCTGCGGCCAGCACAAGTAGTCTGTCCTTTTATCGCAAAAATGGCCGGGCACAGGCCCGGCCAAAAGGAGCCTTGCCATGCTTATCAAACAGTGGATGACGCCCGATGTGGTGTCCGTGTCGCCGTCGACCTCGCTCCTCAAGTGCAAAAGCCTGCTGCGGGACATGAACATCGCCCACCTGCCCGTGGTGGACAAGGATAATCATGTGGTGGGTCTGCTGGGCATCAATGCCATCAAGGAGTTTTCTCCCCAGAAAACGACCCCTCTCGAAGTGCTGGAGTTTCTGGACATTCTTGCCGAAACCCCGGCCAAGCAGATCATGACCGTGGCCCCGCAGACCATCCATATTGACGAAACGGTGGAAAACGCGGCCGTGCTCATGGTGGACAAGCACCTGAGCTGCCTGCCCGTGGTGGACAGCAACGACTGCCTCAAGGGCATCATCACCCAGTGGGACATCTTCAAGACCTTTGTGGACATCACCGGCTCGCGCACCACCCAGAGTGTGCAGATCGCCTTTGTGCTGGAAAACAAGCCCGGCACCCTGCGGGCCATTCTGGACCGCCTCAAGGAGGCCAATACCCGCGTGGTCACTGTGCTGTCCAATATCCGTGATGACGGCCGCCGCGGCGTGACGCTGCGCTTCCACGCACCGGATCGCGAGACGGAGGACATGCTCATCCGGGAATTCTGCGACCAGGGCACGGTGCAGTACTGGGGCCGCGGCCACGAGGTCCGGATCGTGGGCGACAACAATATCTAGCCTGCCGTAACGGCTCGCCAGCCGTGTGTCTTCGCGCGGCACCCTTCCCGCCGGGAGGGGTGCCGTTTTTTTTGCTGGTTTCGCCAAAGTTTGCTTGACATGGCTGCCGCTGATATTATGCTCATTTGTGCAAAACAAATGGCTCAGCCCATGAGCAGAGGATCATGCCATGCCCCGTCCCCGTCATTGCCGCTATGTCAGCGCCACGCCCTGTGTGAACTACTTCAAGCCCCGGGGCATCCCCCTGACGGAACTGGAAGAGGTCTGCCTGAGCGTGGAAGGGCTGGAGGCCCTGCGCCTGGCCGACATGGAGGGACTGACGGCCATTGAGGCCGCCCGCCGCATGCGGGTGTCGCGCCACATTTTCGGGCGCACGCTGGCGGCGGCCCGGCGTCGTGTGGCCACGGCCCTGTGCTGTGGTCAGGCCCTGCGCATCGAGGGCGGTACCTACGCCGTCAGAACGGGCGAGGGCGCGGCAGATATCCCAAAGGAGAATACCATGCAGAAAATAGCCATTTCCAGTGAAGGCCCCACGCTTGATGATGCCGTTGATCCGCGCTTTGGGCGCGCGGGCGGCTTTGTGGTGGTGGAGCTGCCGGACATGACGGTGAGCTATATTGACAATGGCGCCTCCCAGACCATGAGCATGGGGGCGGGCATTGAGACCGCCGAACGCATGGCGCGTGCCGGCGTGGAGGTGGTGCTCAGCGGCTTTGTGGGCCCCAAGGCCTTTGAGGCCCTGCAGGCGGCGGGCATCAAGGTCTGCCAGAATGTGGATGGCGGCAGCGTGCGCCAGGCGGTGGAGCGTTTCTGCAAGGGAGAACTGCCCTTTGCCGACGCCCCCAACAAGTAGCGGAGGGCATATGCGTATCGCCATTGCCAGCGGCAAGGGCGGGGCAGGCAAGACCAGCGTCACGGCATCGCTTGTCAGCGTGTGGGATGCGCCCCTGGTGGCCGTGGACACGGATGTGGAAGCCCCCAACCTGCACCTGTTTCTGCCACCGGTCATCACCGGGCAGCGTACAGGCTGGCTGGACGTTCCCCAGCTGGACCCTGAAAAGTGCGTGCACTGCGAAAAATGCCGTGACATCTGTTCGTACAAGGCCATTGCGTCCTTTGTGGGGCATATCCGCATTTTTCCCGATATGTGCCATGGCTGCGGCGGCTGCTTTGCCGTCTGTCCTGCCGGCGCGCTCATGCACGGCAGGCGCGAGCTGGGCAGTCTGGAAAACGGGACCGTGTGCGCGGGGCGGGTGCGCTTTCTCATGGGCCGGACGCGCATTGGCGAAGCCATGACGCCGCCCTTGCTGCGCCAGGAGCAGACGCTGCTGGAAGAAATGCTGCGCGAGCTTCCGGCCGATGCCCTGCTGGATGCGCCGCCTGGCGTGAGCTGCCCGGCGGTCACGGTGGCCCGGGATGCGGACATGATTCTGCTGGTGGCCGATCCCACGCCCTTCGGCTTCCATGATTTCCGTCTGGCCCATCAGGCCTTTGTGCCCCTGCACAAGCCCATGGCGGCGCTCATCAACCGGGCGGATGCTCCGGGCAATGCGGCGGGCGACGCCGCCGTGCGCGACTACTGCCGCCACAACGGCCTGCCGCTGCTGGCAGAGCTGCCCTTTGAGCAGGCCGCGGCCGAGCAGTATGCGGCCGGCCGGCTGCTGGCCGATCTGTCCCCCCTGTGGCGGGAGCGCTTCACGGCCCTGCGCGATGCCCTGCGCCGGACGGCGCGCGACTGCGGCATTCACCCAGCGGAGGTGCACCATGCGTGAGATCGTCATCATCAGCGGCAAGGGAGGAACGGGCAAGACCACCATAAGCGCGGCCTTTGCCCACCTGGCCCGCAGCAAGGTCATCTGTGATCTGGATGTGGATGCGCCGGACCTGCATATCCTGCTGGATCCGGTCATTCGCCGGACAACGGCCTTTGTGTCCGGTCATGAAGCCGCCATCCGGCAGGAAGACTGCGCCCGCTGCGGCCGCTGTGCCGGCCTGTGCCAGTTCGGGGCCATTTCCCGCAGCGGGGACGGCAGTTTTGTGGTGGACGCGCTGCGCTGTGAAGGCTGCGGGGTCTGCGTGGCCCTGTGCCCGCAAAAGGCCATAGATTACCCCGAGGTGCATTGCGGCGACTGGTACGTAAGCGATACCCGTTTCGGCCTCATGGTCCATGCCCAGCTTTTCCCCGGGCAGGAAAATTCCGGGCGCCTGGTGAGTCTGCTCAAGGCCCAGGCCCGGGAAGAGGCCAAGCGCCTGGGGCTGGACACCATCCTGTGCGACGGTTCGCCGGGGGTGGGCTGCCCGGTCATTTCCTCCCTGTCCGGGGCCACGCTGGCCGTAGGGGTGGTGGAACCCACGCCATCGGGGCGGCATGACTTTGCCCGGGTGGCGGAACTGTGCCGGCATTTCCGCGTGCCGGTGGCCGTCATCATCAACAAGGCGGACCTCAACCGGCAGGAAGCGGATGCCATTGCCGCACATTGTGCCGAAAACGGCCATACGCTGCTGGGCCGCCTGCCTTTTGACCCTGTGGTCACCCAGGCCATGGTGCGGCGGCAGGCCCTGACCGAATTTGACAATCCTGTGGGAAACAGCCTGAAGGACATGTGGTCGGCCCTTCAGGATTTGCACACGGACCGCTAGGTCACGCGCATCAACGACCAGACGCTGGAGTTGTATATCATGAGTTTTCTTCTTGCTGTTCCTTCCTGCCTGCCTGGCGGCCTTGACGCCCAGATGGGCATGCATTTTGGCCATTGCGACATCTACACCCTGGTGGAAGTGGAAAACAATGCCATCAAATCCGTAACCACGCTGGAAAACGTGCCGCATCAGCAGGGTGGCTGCATGGCGCCCGTGCAGCATCTGGCCTCCCACGGGGTGAACAAGCTGCTGGCCGGCGGCATGGGCATGCGTCCGCTTATGGGCTTTCAGCAGGTGGGCGTGGAAGTCTACTTTGCCGGCCAGTATCCCACGGTGGGCGCGGCCGTGCAGGCTTTTCTGGAAGGCAAGCTGCCGCCCTTCTCCATGGATTTCACCTGCGGCGGTGGCGGGCACCACTAGGAGAGCGGCATGGACATGCTGTGCATCACTTCCCGGCCGGACCTGTGGGAGGCGTTTCAGCCGGTGCTGACACGCCGGGGCGTCTCGCTGCGCACTGTGCCTTCGCTGGATGAGGCACTGCCGCAGCTGCGTGCCGCGGCCCCGGCCCTGGTGGTCCTGGACCTGGGGCTGGAGGCTCCTGCCCTGCGGGCCGCGGTCATCGAGGTGCTCAAGATCAATGCCATGATTCATACCGCAGCGGTGAGCACCATGGCAGAGGATGTCTTTCACGATGCCATGGAGGGCCTGGGCATGCTCATGAGCCTGCCGGAAAAGCCGTCGGAACAGGATGTGGAACGCCTGCTGGATGCCCTGCAGGCCCTGTCCTAGCTTCCTGCTGCATCAAGGAAACGATAACACCGGTCCCTTCCACAGAAGGGGCCGGTGCTTTTGTCAGGGCCGTTGCCGGTGGCGCCCATTCCCCCCAGACGACAGGCCGGGGCAGGAGCCGCGCCCGGAATGCAGGGCAGGGTGGCTGCCAGGCTCAGAGCGCGATGCCCAGGGGCAGGTAGTGGCGGGCAAGGGTGGCATCATCCAGGGACATTTTGAGCCGTGCCACATCCTCCTGCGGCAGACCGCTCAGCCAGTCCGCCGCCTGTCTGCCCAGGTCCACCAGGTCCCGCAGGCGGGCATTGATGACCGCCGGACAGCAGGCATAGGCATACAGGCCACATGTGGTCAGCACCAGCGGGAACAGGCCGCAGGCAATGGGACGGCGCGCCCGTTCCAGCTGACAGCCCTGCGGACCACAGGACTTGCAGCCCCGCGCATCCAGATAGGGCGTCTGCGGGTCCAGCAGGTAGAAGTCCTTGTCCAGACCGGGGCGCAGCTGGGAGGGCAGCAGCGGCATGGGAAAGGGCACGGGGGAATCCTGGGGGCCGCAGCAGAAGCGGCAGTCCGCGCAGTAGTCATTGGCAATGTGGTCCTCTTCCCAGCAGAGGCGACGGGCCGTGGGAAAGGATGTTTTCCAGAGGTGCAGATAATAGGAAAAGTCTTTTTTCATGTGCATATCCTTTGCATCGGGGGATGCGGGCCATGACGCCATGCTAGACCTGTAGGGCGGCAAGGTCAAAAGAGAAATATTTTGTCAATATTTCTCATGTGTTACCACAAAATTTCAGCATACATGCCCAAAAGGGCAAAAAAATGCTTGCCAGAGCAGTCCCTTTGCCGTATGTTTCTTTTCGCGCCGAAGTGGTGGAATTGGTAGACACGCTAGGTTCAGGGTCTAGTTCTCGCAAGGGAGTGGGAGTTCGAGTCTCCCCTTCGGCACCATGAGCACGCAAGGGCCGCAGCCGCAAGGTTGCGGCTCTTTTTGTCTGGTTGCCGTCTGGCTGCTGCGGCGGAACGCTCTGCGAAGAGCGCTTTCCCGCCGCCGGGCGTGTCCCGGCCAGAGGCTGACCGGAACAAGAGAACAGGGAGGATGATCCCATGGATGAACAGGAAGCGCGGCACCGCCAGCATATGCTGGCAGCCATCAAGGTAGCCCGTGCGGGAATGCGCGCCGGCAGGGGCGGCCCCTTCGGGGCGCTGATTACGGATCCTGATGGTCGGGTGGTTGCCGTGGCCCATAACGAGGTCCTGGCCAGTCACGATTGCAGCATGCATGCCGAGGTGGCTGCCCTGCGGCGGGTGGGACGTCTGGATATGCGCGGCTATACCCTGTATGCCACGGGCTTTCCCTGTGTCATGTGTCTTGGCGCCATCCTCTGGTCACGGCTTTCCACGCTTTTTTACTGCAATGACTACGCCATGGCCCGGGAGATCGGCTTTGACGATGCGGCCTTTCTGCGGGATTTCGGCCAGGTCTTTCATTGTACGCCCTCTGCCTGCGGGGATGTTCACCTGCCGTCGCTGGATATCCGCCGCTTGTATCTGCCGGAGGGCAGGGCGCTGTATGACGAATGGCTGCGCCTGGACAACCGGCAGCTGTACTGAACGGCGGCGCATCTGCCCGGCAGGCAAAGCCGGTCCGGGATTTTGGGAAAAATTTTTCCTGTCCGTAAAAAATGCTTGCCAGGGCAGTCCCTTTGTCGTATGGTTCTTTTCGCGCCGAAGTGGTGGAATTGGTAGACACGCTAGGTTCAGGGTCTAGTTCTCGCAAGGGAGTGGGAGTTCGAGTCTCCCCTTCGGCACCATGAGTACGCAAGGGCCGCAGCCGTAAGGTTGCGGTCTTTTTTTATGCGCGATGTTTCCCGGCGCCGCCAATCGCCGGCAGCGGGGCTTGTGCCCTGGCGGGACGGGGCCGCTTGCCGGTCGCTGTGCTCTTTCCGTCCGGGCAGTGTCACTGCTGCGGCATGGCTCTGTGCATGGGCGGCTCCCGGCCGGTGTCGTTCTGGCCGGCACAGGCTGTCTTTGGGCCGCATCACGGGGGAAACTCCTGTTCTGCCCCGTGCAGGGAACCGCAGGTGGCGCAAAAAAAGAAGGGTGACCCCCCCGGATCACCCTTCACAGAAACCTGGGCATGCAGCGCCGTGGCAAGGCACCAGACGCCGTACACCACCTGCGGCAAAGCTGCCTTTTCCGCATGGTGAGACATCCACCGTGCGGTATGACAACGCGCCATACCCGCGTGTTTCCGGTGGCAGGCCCTGCCGAAAAGACCGCGCGGCACAGACGGGACGCCTAGGCATCCTGGCCTGACGAAGCCGCTTCTCCCTGTTCCTTGCGCTTGTCCATTCTGACCTGCTGGGCGCGCTGCACATTGTGCAGCATCTTCTGCTCGAAATTTCTGGACATGAGCTTCTGGTTTTCGGCATAGCCGCAGAGCTTCTTGTATTCCTCCACGCTGATGCCGTGCTGCGCCAGATGCCGGGAAGTGAGGGAGGAGCCTTCCTTGCCGCACAGGCAGCATTTGACGCTGTCGTCCGTAATGGCCTCTTCGGGATTGATGATCAGATCCCGCCGGGT
Source organism: uncultured Desulfovibrio sp. (assembly GCF_944324505.1). Taxonomy (NCBI): domain Bacteria; kingdom Pseudomonadati; phylum Thermodesulfobacteriota; class Desulfovibrionia; order Desulfovibrionales; family Desulfovibrionaceae; genus Desulfovibrio; species uncultured Desulfovibrio sp. The sequence goes on along the minus strand of NZ_CALUWO010000004.1, from coordinate 146,994 downwards.
CAGCTTTTTCTTTTTGGGAGCTTCCGCCTGGGCTTCGGCAGCCATGAGGCTGTCTGCGGCCGACAGCGCCGAAGCCGGCGACAGAGCCTCTGCTTCGGGCAGCTGGGAGCGGCGACGCTCGATTTCCATATTGAGTATCTTGGCCTTTTCGTACTGGGCCATCACAAATTCGATGGGCTGGTCACTGAATTTGTTAAAAATGGCCATAAAAATATCTTTGTCATCAAGAGCCATGGACAATTTCTCCTTGCGTTTTGAAAGACCGTATAAGAATGCTTTACGCTTGGCAAGGATTGCCTGTGGATATTCGGAGAAAACTGCACAATTTTTTTGCGTGCTGTCCCCGTAAACATCCTTTTCGGCACAATAGAGCAGCATGGTTTTCGATACATTTTCCTGATAGTGGGAAGCAGGTATGTCGGCCTGTGCCATGCCGGCTATTGATACAGAAAGAAGGTCCAGTTGTCGGTGTAGCCGTAGAGCCAGCGGGCGCTCCGGCTGCCGGTATCCAGATTCAGGCGCAGAGACAGGATGCGCACATCGCGGTGACTGCGCCAGCGCCGGTTGCCGCCAAACAGAAAGTTGCCGAGGCTCCAGGCCACAAGGGTTCTGCGCGGGGTATCATGCAGCACCTCCAGCAGACCATAGCGGTGGCTGTGCGCAAAAAGCAGCACATCCGCCCCTGCCCAGGCCAGCATGTCGGCCCATTGCCGTTGCCGGGCGTCTGGTGCGTATTGCGATTCCGTGCCGTCATGAATGAACAGGATGAGCAGGGCCTGGGGCTGCTCCCGGCGCAGGGCAATGGTGGTGCGCAGCAGTTGCGAATAATCCGGCACACGCAGGTACGGCCCGCTGCCGCCGCGGGCGATGGGCGAACCGCAGAGCAGATAGACGGGCCGCTGCTCCGGCGCGCTGAGGCGCAGGGGCGCATAGCTGGCCGTGGTATACAGGCCGTTGTGGCGTATGTCCGCCCCGTCCAGCAGGGCCAGCAGATTGGCGGCCCCTTCGGCCAGACCGTCAAAGACGTGATTGTTGGCGGTGACGGCAATGCCGTTGGGCAGGGCCATCTTTGCCAGCAGGGCCGCATCGGCCCGGAAGAGAAAGGGCTTGTCCTTGCCCCGGGTGGAGGGGCCGGAGGTTTCGCAATTCCAGAGAAAGGCGTCTGCCGCCGTGATGCGCGCCAGCGCTTCGGGCGAAAACAGGGCATCCGGGCGCTGTTCCAGCATGCGCATGCCCGGTGTGGTATCGCCGGCGGCAAGGATTTCCAGCTCGGCCGCCGGGCACGATGTTCCCGGCAGCAGCATACCGACACAGCAGAGCAGAGAGAGCAGAATGGACAGCAGGGCGGCAGAAGGCATGGCACATCTCCTGTGGCAGGGCATTGTTCTGTTGGTGGCAGAAATGGGGCGTCTTGTCCACGGCAGGCTGAGGGCCCAGCGGACCGGACCGGATGCCAGGGGCAGGAGCAAGCGGCCCGGGTCATGCGAAAAAGGGCTTTCGCTTCCCGTCCAAATAGGCTAGCATGGTATCCATATAGCACGGTATGCCGCGTATGCCGGGCTGCCTTTTTTCTTGCCGGAAAAGTGCAGCCCTTCCCGTCGCGGGGAAGCTGGCAGAACGGATACCGGGCGGAAGCGGGGAGGCGCCAGACGCCACGACTGCCCCTGCTGCCGCATCCACAATGGCCGGGTCTTCCGGCCGGTCATCAACTCAAGCCGTTTCTAGGAGTCGCGTATGGAAACGAAAACGCTTGTGGTCAATGGCATTCCCCGCAGGGTCATGGTCAGTCCTGACGCCACCCTTGTGGACGTTCTGCGTAACCAGCTGCAGCTGACCAGCGTCAAGGTGGGCTGCGGGCAGGGCCAGTGCGGCGCCTGTACCGTCATTCTTGACGGCAAGGTGGTGCGCTCCTGCATCATCAAGATGCGCCGCGTGCCCGAAAATGCCGCGGTGACGACCCTTGAAGGCATCGGCACGCCGGAGCATCTGCATCCCCTGCAGGAATCCTGGATTTTCCACGGTGCCGCGCAGTGCGGTTTCTGCTCGCCGGGCTTCATCGTGTCGGCCAAGGGCCTGCTGGACAGCAACCCCAATCCCAGCCGCGAGGACGTGCGCGACTGGTTCCAGAAACATCACAATGTCTGCCGCTGCACCGGCTACATCCCGCTGGTGGATGCTGTCATGGACGCCGCCGCCGTGCTGCGCGGCGAAAAGGATATCGAGGAACTGCGCTACAAGCTGCCGGCTGACGGACGCGCCTTTGGTTCGCGCCTGCCGCGTCCCAGCGCCGTGGCCAAGGTGACGGGCCTTGCCGAATACGGCGCGGACGCCGCCGTGCACATGCCGCCGGAAACCCTGCACCTGGCGCTGGCCCAGGCCAAGGTGTCCCATGCCAACATCAAGGGTATCGACACCTCCGAAGCCGAAAAGATGCCCGGCGTGGTGCGCGTGCTGACCCACAAGGACGTGAAGGGCAAGAACCGCATCACCGGTCTCATCACCTTTGCCGACAACAAGGGCGACGGCTGGGATCGTCCCATCCTCAATGACACCAAGGTGTTCCAGTACGGCGACGCCTTGGCCATCGTCTGCGCCGACACCGAAGAGCATGCCCGCGCCGCCGCCGAAAAGGTGAAGTTCGATCTGGAGCTGCTGCCCGAATACATGAGCGCGCCCGAAGCCATGGCCCCGGACGCCATCGAGATTCATCCCGGCACGCCCAACGTCTATTACGAACCCCACATCGAAAAGGGTGAGGACACCAAGCCCTATTTTGACGACCCCAACAACGTGGTGGTGGAAGACAGCTTCTATACCCAGCGTCAGCCGCACCTCAACATCGAACCGGACGTGGGCTATGGCTACCTCAATGAAGAGGGCAAGCTCGTCATCCACTCCAAGTCCATCGGTCTGCATCTGCATGCGCTCATGATCGCCCCCGGCCTGGGCGTCAAGTTCCCCGAAGAGCTGGTGCTTGTGCAGAACACCACGGGCGGCACCTTCGGCTACAAGTTCAGCCCCACCATGGAAGCCCTCATCGGCGTGGCTGTGCTGGCCACGGGCCGTCCCTGCCATCTGCGCTACAACTACCAGCAACAGCAGCAGTACACCGGCAAGCGCTCGCCCTTCTGGACCACCGTGCGCATGGCCGCCGACAAGAAGACCGGCAAGATCAAGGCCATGGAAACCGACTGGACCTGCGACCACGGCCCGTACTCCGAATTCGGCGACCTGCTGACCCTGCGCGGGGCGCAGTTCATCGGCGCGGGCTACGGCATTCCCAACATCCGCGGCGACGGCCGCACCGTGGCCACCAACCATGCCTGGGGCGCGGCCTTCCGCGGCTACGGCGGCCCGGAATCGGAATTCCCCTCCGAAGTGCTCATGGACGAACTGGCCGAAAAGCTGGGCATGGATCCCTTCGATCTGCGCGAGCTCAACTGCTACAAGGAGGGCGACACCACGCCCACCGGCCAGAAGCCCGAAGTCATCAACCTGCCCAGCATGTTCAAGGCCCTGCGGCCCAAGTATGAAGCCGCCAAGGCCCGTGTGAAGGCCGAATCCACCGCCGAGGTCAAGCGCGGCGTGGGTCTGGCCCTTGCCGTCTACGGCGCCGGTCTGGACGGCCCGGACTCCTCCGAAGCCTGGGTGGAACTCAATCCCGACGGCACGGTGACCGTGGGCAGCACCTGGGAAGACCACGGCCAGGGCGCGGATTCCGGCGCGCAGTGCACGGCCCATGAGGCCCTGCGGCCCCTCGGCCTGCCCGTGGAAAAGATCCGCCTGGTCATGAACGACACCAGCAAGACGCCCAATTCCGGCCCGGCTGGCGGTTCGCGCTCGCAGGTGATGACGGGCAATGCCATCCGCGTGGCCTGCGAAATGCTGGTGGAAGGCATGCGCAAGCCCAATGGCGGCGGCTTCTACACCTATGACGAAATGAAGGCCGAAGGCCGCGCCGTGCATTATGACGGCAAGTGGACGGCCCCTGCCCGCGACTGCGGCAAGAACTGCCAGGGCGAACCCTTCTGCTGCTACATGTACGGCCTGTTCATGGCCGAAGTGGCCGTGGAAGTGGCCACCGGCAAGACCACGGTGGAAAAGATGACCATGGTGGCCGACATCGGCAAGGTGGTCAACCGCCTCATCACCGACGGCCAGCTCTACGGTGGCATTGCCCAGGGCATCGGCCTTGCCCTCACCGAAGATTACGAGGACATCAAGAAGCACAGCACCATGGCCGGTGCCGGCATTCCCACCATCAAGGACATCCCGGACAATATCGAGCTGATCTATGTGGAAACTCCGCGTCCCGACGGCCCCTTCGGCGCGTCCGGCACCGGGGAAATTCCGCTGTGCGGCCCGCATCCGGCCATCATCAACGCCATCTACAACGCCTGCGGCGCGCGGGTGACCCACCTGCCCGCCTATCCTGAAAAGGTGCTGGCGGCCATGCCCAAGTAAGGGCGCTCACTGCCTGTAACGGGGGGAGGTTTGCCTCCCCCCACGAGGGCCTGGTAACTCTATCCGCTCCGCAGCTTGTTTTGGGGGGAAGGGGAACCCCTCGCCTAGCGAGGGAGGGGGTTCCCCTTCCCCCCAAAGCCCCCCATCCCTTCCCCAGCGCGCTTTTATCAGGGAGCAGGACACATCATCTGAAGGTATATCCTGACGGGTGTGTATACAGCTCGTTGCCAAATGCTATCGACTTGGAAAGGTTATTTCGTGTCAATTTCTTCTTGTAGTATAGCGGGTTTCTTCCCCCTCACAACTGACCAGTGCTGGCGTCAGCAGCAGAGCGAGGGGGTCCCCGTCCCCCCAAAAAGCAGCCAGCATGCCGCCCACGCCACGAGGGAACGCATATGACCGTTTTTGATCAGGACTATCTGCGCCGGGCCGAGTCCCGCTGCACCCAGGAAAGCCCGCCGCACTGTCGCCGGGACTGCCCGCTGGACCTTGATGTCCGCGCCTTTCTGGAGCAGGCCGCGCAGGGCAAATGGAGCGCTGCCCGCAAGATTCTGGAGCGGCATCTGCCCCTGCCGGAGCTGTTCTGCCGCCTGTGCGACCATCCCTGCGAGGAGGGCTGCGCCCGGCGCGATCTGGGCGGCTCGCTGGATGTGCGCGGTCTGGAGGTCTTCTGTCTGTCCGCTCTGGGGCCGCAACTGCGTTCCCTGCCCATGCCGCGCAAAGGCAAGAGCATTGCCGTGCTCGGCGCGGGACTGGCCGGACTGGTGGCGGCCTGGGATCTGTCGGCCAAGGGCTACGCCGTGACCGTGCTGCATGCGGGCACGCCCGAGGCGGTGCTGTGTGCCCATTTTTCGCAGCAGGCGGACGTGGCCGGCCTCTGGCCGGCGCAGCAGCACCTGCTGGAGCGGCGGGGGGTTCGCTTTGTTCCGCTGGAAACAGAGGATGACCCGCTGCCGGACAGGCTTGCCGCCCGCTATGATGCCGTGCTGCTGGATGCCCATGCCCTGCCGGAACTGGCGCCGGCGGAACAGGACGTGGAGGCGGCTACCCTGCACTGGCAGGGAAAGGTGTGCTGTGCCGGCTGGCCCGTGCGCTCGCCCACGGGGCATGCCTATGTCTCTGCTTCCCGCCAGGCCGGGCAGGGCCGTCAGGCCGCCCGCAGTCTGGAGCGGCTGGCCACGGGCGTTTCGCTTACGGCCGCCCGCGACGGTGACCTGCGCGAGCTGCACACCCGTCTGGACGGCATCGCCCCCGTGGAGCGGGTGGAGCCGGCCGGGCAGATCTATGACGAGGCAGAGGCCCGCCGGGAGGCGGAACGCTGCCTGCAATGCCAGTGCCTCATCTGCGTGAAGGAATGCGTGCTGCTGCAAAAATACAAGGGCTATCCGCGCGTCTATGCCCGGCAGATGTTCAATAATGCGGCCATTGTCATGGGGCTGCATCTGGCCAATCCGCTCATCAACGGCTGTACGCTCTGCGGCCAGTGCGAGGAATTGTGCCCGGAAAATTTCTCCATGGCCGAACTCTGCCTGCAATCCAGGCGGGATATGGTGGAGCGGGGCTACATGCCGCCATCGGCTCACGAATTTGCGCTGGAAGACATGGAGGCGGCCTGTGCGCCCGATTGTGCCCTGTGCATTCCGCCGTCCATGCCCGCCGGCGGCGCGGCCGCAGCACCGGATGCCGCCAGCCCCGGCTGGCTGTTCTTTCCGGGCTGTCAGCTCACGGCAGCCCGGGGCGAGCAGGTGGCAGCTCTGTTCCGCTGGCTGCGCGAGGCCCTTGCCGGTACGGGCGAGCTGGCGCCCGGTCTGGAGCGTGGTCCTGTGGGGCTGCTGGCGCGCTGTTGCGGCATTCCGGCACGCTGGGCCGGGCGCGAGGCGCGCTTCCAGGCGCTGGCGGAGGAGCTGCGCCGCCTCTGGGAGCAGAGCGGCCGGCCCCGTCTGCTGGTGGCCTGCGCGTCCTGTCTTGCGGTCGTGCAGGAGGTACTGCCCCAGAGTCGCCCCCTTTCGCTCTGGGAACTGCTGGATGCCCTGCCGTGGCCCCGGGGGCCGCAGGCGGAAGCGCCCCGGCGGCTGTCTGTGCAGGACCCCTGCACCGCGCGGCATCATGCCGGCTGGCAGCGTGCCGTGCGTTCCCTGGCCGTCAAGGCCGGCTGCCAGGTGGAGGAACCCCGCCTGCACGGGGCCGATACGGCCTGCTGCGGCTACGGCGGTCTGGTCTGGTGCGCCCAGCCGGAAACGGCCCGGGCCATGACGGAGGACAGGGCCGCCGGCCTTGCGCATACGGCGCTCACTTCCTGCATCATGTGCCGGGATCGTCTGGCGGCCTCCGGCAAGGAAAGCCTGCACCTGCTGGACCTTTTGCCGCAGCTGGCGGGCACGGCGCATCCGCCGGCCACGGAACGGGGGCCGGGGCTGTCTGCCCGCCGGAGCGGGCGCTTCCGCCTGCGCCAGCGGCTGCTGGAAATCTTTCCCCTGGCCGGAGAGGCCGCGTCGCTGCCGCAGGACCTGCTGCCGCTGGAGGTAGCGCCGGCATTGCTGGATGAGCTGGAGGCGCACCATATCCTGCTGACGGACGTGCAGGAGGCCGTGACCAGGGTGGAACGGCACAGAGCCTATTTTGTCAATGAAACCAACGGGCACCGCCTGGGGTCCTGGCGGCCGCGCCGCGTGACCTTCTGGGTGGAGTATACGGCAGCGGATGGCCGCTACGTGCTGCACGGGGCGTGGTGCCACCGCATGCACGTTCCCGGCAGCGGCTGTGTGGACGAGCCGGACGGGGCGCCGGCAGCCTGTTGCGGGAGGTAGACCATGAGCATGGGACCCAGTTACGAGCCGGATGGCGGACCGTGGCGCTGCGGGCGCTGTGGCTGCCCGGTGGAGCAGGGCAAGGTACAGGCATTTTATCTGGACAGCGCCTTTGATGTCTTTTTGCCGCGCTGCCCGCAGTGCGGTCTGACCATGGTGCCCCGCACCCTGGCCGAGGGCAAGATGCTGGAAGTGGAAAGCCTGCTGGAAGACAAGTGAGCCTGCCCTATACGGACCCTCTTTTTCAGGCAGTGAGCGGTGGACACTGGCACCCCGGCGGCTGGCCGGCCACGCAGCGCCTGTGGCAATGCTGTCTGCGCTGTTTGCCGGGTGATGCACCGTCGTCCGCCGGTGGGCTGCGTGTGCTGGATGCCGGCTGCGGTGTGGGGCTGACGGTCCGCCGTCTGGCCGGTGAGGGCTGCCATGTGCTGGGACTGGACAGCGTGCCGCATGCGGCCTGGCGGGAGGCGTCGCCGGGGGCGCTGTTCGGGGTGGCCCGTCTGGAACGGCTTCCGTTGCCGGCGGGCAGTCTGGATGTGATTCTCTGCCAGTGCGTGGCCTCGCTTCTGCCCCGGCCGCAGGATTTTCTGCGGCAGGCGGTGCGGGCGCTGCGCCCCGGCGGTGTACTTGGTCTGAGCGATTTGTACTGGCGGCAGGAAAGCATGCCCCGGCCCCGTGGGCAGACGGGCTGCGCGGCCGGTGCGCGCACCCGGTCCGGCTGGGAACAGCTGTTGCGGGATGCCGGACTGACAGTACGTTATATGATGGATGAAAGCGCCGCCCTGGCTGCCCTGGCGGCACAGCTGCTCTGGTATGGCGACCGTGCGGGACTGGCCCGTCTGGGACTGTGCGCCACGGTGCCGGGCGCAGGCTGTGCCCGTCCGGGATACGGGGCCTGGGTGGCCATGCGCAATGAGGAGGCATCATGAATCCGCTTTTGCTGGAGCTTCTGCCGTGGGTGCGGCAGGGCTATTGTTGTAGTCAGCTCCTGCTGTTGCTGCTTTTGCAGGCGCAGGGTGTGGAAAATCCCGCCCTGGTGCGCGCCATGCAGGGCCTGTGTGTGGGCATCGGCTATGCGGGGGGACCATGCGGACTGCTGACAGGGGGAGCCGCCGCCCTGGCGCTGGTAGCCGGCAAGGGAGAGGATGCGGAACAGGCGCATCCGCAGCTGAATGCGCTGCTCAACGACTATGCCCAGTGGTTTGCGGAACGGACGCGCGCCTATGGCGGTACGGGCTGTGACGAGGTGGCGCCGGGGCTGGCGGCGGAACAGGGCCGGGCCAGCGTGCCCGGTCAGCCTGCCGATCCGGCCGGCTGCGGCGATCTGCTGGCGGACTGCTGGGAAAAGATTCTGGACCTCATGCAGACCTATGAGTTGGACTACATGGCTCATGTATCGCCGGGGGAAAAGGCGTGAACCTGCTCCATCGCACCCGGAGCCTGTGCCCCGTCTGTCTGCGACGGGTGGATGCCCGCTACGAACGGGAAGGGGACACGGTATACTTCAGCAAGCAGTGCCCGGAGCATGGCCCGTTCCGCGTGGCAGTACGCCGGCCGGCGGGCGGCATGGCCCTGCCCGTGCCCTTTGCCGACTGGCAGCGGAGCAAGACACCTTCCTATCCCCGGCATCCCCTGACGGCCACGGTGCAGGGCTGCCCGTATGATTGCGGCCTGTGCCCTTCCCATGCGCAGCATACCTGTACCGCACTGCTGGAAGTGACCATGCGCTGCAATATGGCCTGCCCGGTTTGTTTTGCTTCGGCCGGGCAGGGGCCGCTGCCGGAAGACCCGCCGCAGGAGCGGATTGTTCAGCTGCTGGACCGTCTGGAGCACGTTTCGCCGGGCTGCAATGTGCAGCTTTCCGGCGGCGAACCGACCCTGCGGCAGGACCTGCCCGATATCATCCGTGCCGTGCGCCGGCACCGCTTTGGCCTGGTGCAGGTCAACAGCAACGGGCTGCGCCTGGGCAGGGAGGCGGCGTATGCCCGGAGCTTGCGCGAGGCCGGGCTGGACTCGGTGTATCTGCAATGGGATGCCCCGGATGATGCGGCATGCGCGCCCCTGCGCGGCAGGCTGCCCCACGGCGAAAGCCTCATGGCCTGCAAGGAAGCGGCGGTGCGGCATTGCGCTGCCGCCGGGTTGGGCGTGGTGCTGGTGGCCACGCTGATGCCGGAAGCCAATCTGTCCCGGCTGGGCGATCTGCTGCGGCAGGCCCTGCGGCTGGGGCCTGTGGTGCGCGGTCTGCACCTGCAACCGCTTTCCCGCTTCGGGCGCTATCCCGGCGATCTGCTCAGCGCGCCGCGTTTGTCCCTGTTCGATGTCATGCAGGCCCTGTGCGAGCAGGTGCCGGACATGCTGCGGGCAGAGCATTTTCATCCGCCGGGCTGCGAGCATGTGCTGTGCTCGTTCAGTGCGGTCTATGCCCGGGAACAGGCGGCCGACGGCAGCCCCCGGCTGCGCTGGCTGCCGCAGGCGGCCACGTGCTGTTCCCCGTCGTCCGCGCCGCAGGAGGCTGCCGAAGGCGCCCGGCGTGCCCGGCAGTTCGTGGCGGCCCACTGGAAGGGCGAGGTGCCGGAGCAGGCGCCCCCTTCGGCAGTCAGTCCCGGGATGGCGGATGACTTTGACCGCTTTCTGGCCCGGGCGGGTGTGGAGCGCCGTTTCACCCTGTCCTGCATGGCCTTTCAGGATGCCCTGGACCTGGACCTGGAGCGGGTGCGGGGCTGCTGCATTCACGTCATGCGGCCGGACGGCAGGATGATTCCTTTCTGCCTGCACAACTGCACCAGCAGCGACGGCCAGCCCCTGTATCCGCACAGGATGGCGCAGGCATGAACGGTTCTCCCTTTGCCTGCCGGCTGGATGCCTGGCTGGCCGGGCAGTGCGGCGCCAGCAGCCCGCAGGACCTGCCGGAACGTCTGCGGCAGCAGCAGCTGCTTCTGCTCAATGCCCAGCTGGCCTATGCGGCGCAGCACAGTCGTTTTTATGCACCGCGTCTGGCGGGGGTACGTCTGGACTCGCTGGAGGCGCTGGAGACGCTGCCCTGTACCACTGCCGATGATCTGCGGCACTGGGAGGACATGCTCTGCGTTTCTCGCTCTGACGTGGAGCGCATGGTTACGGTGAGCACCTCGGGCAGTATGGGCGTTCCCAAGCGGCTGGCATTCAGCCTGGGGGACCTGGCCCGCACGCGGGAGTTTTTTGCCGTGGGCATGCGGCTGCTGGTGGGGCCGGGGCAGCGCCTGTGGGTGCTGCTGCCCGGCGCGCACCGGCCACAGGGCATCACGGACCTGCTGCGGCAGGGACTGGCCGGACAGCAGAGCGCGGTGGCGGCAGCGCCGGCACTGGCGGAAGCCTGCCTGTCCGGTAGCGGAGAACACCTGCGCCGCTGCTGGGAAGCGTTGCCCGTCTGCCAGGCCGGTGCGGGGCTGGTGCTGCTTCCGGCGCAGCTGGAAGGCTTGCTGCGCGCCTTTCCCCGGCGGCCTCCGGGCCTGTGTGGCGTGCTGTGTGCGGCGGACTGGTGCGATCCGGCCCTGCGGCAGCGTGCCGAGCAGGCCTGGGGCATTCCCGTGCTGGAGCATTACGGCTCCACGGAAAGCGCCTTTGCCGGCGCAGTGGAGTGCCCGGCCCATACCGGGCTGCACTGGCAGGCGCTGGACCTGCTGCCTGAAGTTCTGGACCCCTGTACAGACAGACCGCTGGCGCCGGGACAAGCGGGCGAGCTGGTGCTGACCACCCTGCGGCGCGAGGCCCTGCCCCTTGTCCGCTACCGGACGGGGGACGTGGCTGTTCTGGATGCGGCGCCCTGTGCCTGCGGCAGTCCGCTGCCGCGCCTGCGGCGTGTTCTGGGGCGCCTGCAACGGGAGGGCAGCACATGGCGTGTGGTGCATCCGCACAAGGGCGGGGTCGGCGGGCATTCCCCGGCAGAGCGTGGCTAGGGCATGCAGCGGTACGAGTTCCGGCAGGCTTCCTGCCCGGCCGGCGGCTTCAGCGGCACGCCGGCGGCAAACAGGCGGTCAGGGACGGAACCGTTGGCGCGGTTTCCCGTCTGTCCGTCGCCGGACAGGAGCAGACCGCAGCAGAACAGGTGACGGCAGGGCGGCCATGGCCGCACGGTCTGCTGTTCCGCCGTCCCGGCTGCCGGAAACGACGCAAGCGCGCTTCGGAATATTCCTCTCGCGGATGGCATGCGGCTGCTTCACCATGTCCGGCACGGGGTGGGCTGTCGTTCTTTCCTGCGTATGTGGTTGACGGCCCTTCCGCGCCATTCTACAAGAGTGCATGCGCATTGCCAAAGAAGATCGCTGGTTGTTGCTGGCCGTATGCGCGGCACAGTTCTTTATCCCCTTCATGGTGGCGGGGGTCAGTGCCGTGCTGCCTCCGCTGGGGGAAAGTCTGGGAGCCAGCGCGCGGGAACTCAGCCTGCTGGGCGCCGTCTATACCCTGGGACTCGTGGTGTTTCAGCTGGCCGGTGGCACCCTGGGCGACATTTACGGGCGCCGTCGGGTCTTTCTTTTCGGATTGAGCCTGTTCAGCGTGCTGGCCCTTGTGCTGGGCTTCATGCAGAACATTGATCTGTTCATCACCCTGCGTCTGTTTCAGGGCATGGGGGCCGCGCTGCTGAGTTCCGCCAGTCTGGCCCTGCTGGTATCCGCCGCCCCCAAGGAGCTGCGGGCCAGCTATCTGGGGGTGCATGGCGTGGCCATTTACGCGGGCATTGCCTGCGGTCCTCCGGTGGGCGGCCTGATAGCGGGCTGGCTGGGTTGGCGCTGGCTGTTCTGGGGAACGGGCATGGCTGCGCTGGCGGCCATGTGCATCATGATCTTTCGCGTCCCCACGGAATGGCGCATGACGGAAAAGGCCACCTTTGACGTGCCGGGCTGTCTGCTCTATGGCGGGGCCATGACAGCCCTGACCTTTGCGGCATCCTGCATGGCGGATGATCATCTGGTGGGCGGCCTGCTGTTTCTGCTGTGCCTTGTGCTGCTGGTCTGCTTCATCCGCCGGGAGCTGCGCAGCCCCTTCCCCATGGTGGATGTGCGCATGCTGCGCCGGAACAGGGTGCTCAGCCTTTCGCTGGTGGCGGCATTCGTCAATTACTGCTCCTTTTTTGGCATGATTTTCTTTTTCAGCCTGTATTTGCAGGTGGGGCGCGGATTCAGCGTGCAGGAAGCGGGCCTGATTCTGGCGCTTCAGGCTGCGGTGCAGTCGCTGGCAAGTCCTGTGGCGGCCAGTCTGTGCAATCGCTATGACCAGGGGATCATCAGCACCGCGGGAACGGTGCTCTGTGGTCTGGGCCTGCTGAGTGCCGCCTTTCTTGACATGGATTCCTCGCTCTGGATCATTGCGGGCGCCCAGTGTCTCATTGGCGCCGGGTCCAGCATCTTTGCCCTGCCCAATACCACCATCATCATGGAGGCAGCCGGCCCCGCGCGGGTGGGGCAGGCTTCCGGCCTGGTGGGCACGGTGCGCACGGCAGGCATGTTGAGCAATCTTATCATCATCACGCTGACGCTGAGCCTTTTTCTGGGGCACGAACCGGTGGGCAAAGGGAATATGGATGCCTTTCTGCGCTGCATGCAGATGAACATGGTGGTTTTCGGTATCCTGAACCTTCTGGCCGTGGCCTGTACGCTGGCCCGCAACCGCAGCAGCAGCACCCAGGCCGACGCCTGAGCCGGCACCTGTGGCGGGCCGGAGCCGGGTATACAACAGCGGCTTCACCGGCCGGAAAGGGATCGCATGTCCTGCCGGGGGCCTCGCCTGACGCCAGGCGCGGGAGCATGCCGGGGCGACGCACATGCCGTTTTCGGCGAACTGGCCGGGCGCTGGATGCGTTTTTGCGTGCAGAGCCTCGGAAGCGTAGCAGGCGGCGGGGCGTTGTTTCAGCAGGAAAGGGCTGTTCTGCGGGAATGCCGGCACGGCTTCGGGCAGCGTGGCCGGGGATGGCATGGGGCGGACGGCGCCATGCCCGAGGAGATCGTCTCCCGGTCTGGTGGGATGACGGAGGGAGCGTGCGGTGCTCCGTCGTTGCCGTGGCGACACAGAAAGCGACTGTTGCGGGACAGAAGGAGCACGCCAGGACGCATGCCAATAAAAAAAGGACTTGCAGAACTCGTCTGCAAGTCCGTCTTTTTTTCTGGTGGGCCATCAGGGACTCGAACCCCGAACCAACTGATTAAGAGTCAGCTGCTCTACCAATTGAGCTAATGACCCGCATTGCGTGAAAAGATATCTACTCATGTCGGACGAAATTGTCAACGCTTTTTTTTGCGGAAAGTGGAAAATTTTTATGCTAGGCTTGCGCCATACACGAACCTCTTTCCGTGGAAAACGTCGTATGCCCTTTGTGCTTTCGTCGCGCCTCTGGGGCGCGTTCCTCATGATATGCTGCCTGCTGCTCTCCCTGCCTGCTGCGGCGCAGGATGTGGCGCTTCAGGTGGATGTGGCCAGTGACGGCGGGCGCCGCGTGGTGGCGGTGCGTCTGGGCATTCCCGCCGGCTATCATGCCTATGCCCACAGGGCCGGTGATGCCGGCCGTCCCACAACCCTCACCTTTGCCCTTGCCGGACAGTCTCCTTTGCCTGTCTGGTATCCCGAGGGCACCATGCAGCGGGATATTTATGATCCCACGGCTACCATTTTTGCCTATGAAGGGGAGGTCTACCTGTTTACGGTCCTGCCGGAAACAGCGTCCGCCGGAGCAAGCGTGGCGCTGGCCCCGCCGTCTGTTCCGGCAGAAGGGCAGGCCGCAGCCCTGCCCGAAGGCGCTGTGGCCCTGCTGCCGCCGGCAGGGGAGGGCGCGGCTGCTGGCAGTGCACAGCGCTACGAGCTGGACATCAGCCTGCTGCTGTGTTCCGACAGGCATTGCGTGCCCATTGATCGCCGGGAAGAGGGCACGCTGCCGCCCTGGCCCTGGCCCGACGTGGCCAGCCGCCCCTGGGCGGGCGCCTGGCAGGCCCTGAAGGGACAGCCCCCCGTGGATGCCGCCACGGACAGCGGGGAGAGCATGTTCAGTACGGCCGGGGGCGCGTCAGACATGTCCCAGTCGGTGGCGGCTTTTCTGGGACGCACCCAGAAAGAAGAGGCCCTGCCGGCGCCGGATGACTTCGGCCTGGAGCTGAAACCGCGCTATCTGGCGGAAACCTTTGAAATTTCCGGCCTCTGGACAGCGGTGCTGGTGGGACTGCTGGCCGGTCTCATTCTCAATGCCATGCCCTGCGTCCTGCCGGTGCTGAGCCTCAAGATCAGCGGCCTGCTGCTTGTGGGCGGGGGAACGCAGGAGGGGCTGCGGCACTTCCGGCAGCACAATATCTGCTTTTCGGCGGGGGTGCTGACCCTGTTCACCCTGCTGGGCCTCATGCTGGGGGCCGCCGACATGATGTGGGGGCAGCTCTATCAGAACGAAAGCGTGCTGCTGGTCATGCTGCTGCTGGTCTTTCTCATGGGCTTGTCCATGCTGGGCGTGTTCAGCCTGCCCATGCTTACCCTGCGTGGCGACAGCCGCAGCCGCCATCCGGCGCTGGAATCCTACCTGACAGGGCTTATTGCCACCTTTCTGGCCACGCCGTGCAGTGGTCCGCTGCTGGGGGGGGTGCTGGCCTGGGCCTTTACCCAGTCGCTACTGGTGCTGGTGGTGGTGTTCTGGTCCGTGGGCATCGGCATGTCTCTACCCTACATTCTTTTTGCCATCTGGCCGCGTTTTGCCTATATCCTGCCCCGCCCCGGCGGCTGGATGGTCGTCTGTCAGAAGATCATGGGCTTTCTGCTGCTGGCCACATCCATCTATCTGCTGTCCATTCTGCCGGCGGCCAAGCACATGCAGGTGCTCATGGTGCTGCTGCTGGTGTCGCTGGGGGCGTGGCTGTGGGGGCAGTACTGCGGATTTCATGCGCCGCGCCGCCGCCGCCGTCTGTTCATCGGCGGTCTGAGTCTGCTGCTTCTGGTGGCAGGCGTGGTCTGGGTGCTGCGGCCTCCGGCGCCCACGCCGCACTGGCGGGACTTTTCCTCCGCAACCTTCAGCGAAGAGCTGGGCAGCAAGCCGCTGCTGCTGGAATTTACGGCAGACTACTGCCCCAACTGCAAGTTTCTGGAGGCTACGGTGCTGACCACCGAGCGCCTGCGCACCCTGCGTTCCCGCTATGGCGTGGAGCTGGTGCGTGTTGACCTGACGGCGCCCAATGCCTATGCCATGCGTCTGCTGGATGCGCTGGGCAGTCGCAGCATTCCGCTGACGGCGCTTTTCCCGGCAGGGGACATGGCACAGCAGCCCGTGGTGCTGCGGGATGTCTATTCCGGCGCACAGCTGGAGGAGGCTGCGGCACAGGCCTTTGTCGCGCCATAGCCGCGCCGCTGGCGCCTGAATTGGAACGGCCTCTTTCCCCGGTTGGGGAAGGAGGCCGTTTTTCTGTCTGTAGGGCCGGGGGGCGTGGCAGCAGGCAAGATTTTTTGTGGAAAGGGAAAGTCCCGGTTCCTTTGCCGGCGGACTTTTGCCATGGCCTGCGGGAGCATCTGGCAGGCATGGTCACGGGGCAGGCGTTGCCCATAGTCCTGGGGGCGATACTGTGGAAATGGGTGTTGCCACGCCCTGGACGGGCGGCAGCCTTCCCGCGTGCCGCGTGTGGCATGGCAGCGGGCCTGCGGGAGATGCTAACCGTCCCGCTGCGCCGCGGGCAGCGTCGTTTTCCGGCAGGGGCGGACGGGGAAGCAGGTACGCGGGTCAGTGATCCGCGATTTCCAGGCTGCCTTCCCGGTCTTCGGTTACCGTGAAATGTTGCAGCCCCTCGCTGCGGCTGCCCAGCATCTGCTGCAAGACGGGCATGCCCACGTGCAGCAGGTGCGGAAAGTCATCCGTGCCGCCCACCACGGTCATTTCCGTGCGCCATACCTGTTCCCGTTCCGTTTTGTTTTCCTGTCTGGCCGCCTGAATGAGCAGATGGGCATTGTACAGGATGCGGGTACTGATGTGCGGTTCCTCCACCAGAACCCTGCGGGCGCGTCCGTGGCGGTAGAATGTGCGGTAGTGAAAGCTCGTCCAGGTATAGATGATGGTCTGCGGATCGCCCATGCCGTAGGCAATGCGGGCCACATAGGCGGCATCCTCCCGGCGGGGCGCCAGGGGCATGTTTTGGGCGGCAAAGGCCGTGGCCACCTCGTCGCGGACAGCGCGGAAGAGCAGGTCGCTTTCGTCGATGCGTTCGTCAAGGGGCAGCAGATAGTAGCTGCCCCGGGGCGAGCTGCCGTCATTGAGGGCATGAATGCTTACCTGATAGGACGTGCCGCAGGCGGCCAGCAGCGGCAGCAGCGCCAGCACCAGCAGACGGACAAGGGAGAAAGGCTGCGGTTTCATCTTCCTGCCATAGCGGGAAAGGCGCCGGCTGACAAGCGGGACAGGCCGTCAGCGGGGTCAGCCCCGTTCCAGCTGTTTCTTGGTCTTGCTCACGGCGGGAGCCGTCAGGGGATCTTCGGGCCAGGGATGCTTGGGGTAGCGGCCGCGCATTTCAGCGCGGACCTGCCGGTAGCCGTTGCGCCAGAAGGCGGCCAGGTCCCGCGTGACCTGCAGGGGGCGTCCGGCGGGGGAATTGAGATGCAGGGTCAGGGGATACTGCCCGTCGGCGATGCGCGGCGTATCCGTGCAGCCGAAAAACTCCTGAAGTTTGGCCGAAATGTAGGGGCCGCCTTCTTCCCCGTAGATGATGGGCCGCAGGGTGCCGGCGGGTGTGGTCCACTGGCAGGGCGCCAGCTGTTCCAGGCGGCGGGGCAGGGGATAGGGCAGCAGCCCGCGCAGGGCATCGGCCAGCTGACTGGCGGACCAGCGGCGCAGGTCCGTGCAGGTGCCCAGATAGGGGCCAAGCCAGTCTTCCAGCGTGTCCAGCAGGACGGCATCGGACATGTCCGGCCAGGTGGCGGCGTCCAGGCTGTGCAGAAAGTTCACGCGCGCCCGCCATTGCCGCATGCCGTCGCTCCAGGGCAGGCAGTCCAGGCCGCGCCGGCGGATGTATGCACAGAGGGCCGTGGCGCAGGCCCGGGCGTCAGGACGCGGGAGGGGCAGTTCGTCCAGGGCAAGCGCGCCCAGGCGCCGCCGCTGGCGCGCCATGACCCGGCCGTCGTCCGTGACATCAATGACGGTTTCCTTTTCCACCTCGTCGGGAAAGAGCATTTCCAGTTCAGCGGAATGCACCACGGCTGCCAGGCGGATACGCCCCCGGGCGGTGGCGCCGCTGCCGCCGTCCAGCATGGCCACAGCCAGCAGGTTGTGGCGACTCAGGGGATCGGTGAGGGGCAGATAGGCGGCCTTGCCATTGCGCAGCTGGTAGAGGGCAAGGCCATCGGCCTCGCCGCTGCGCTGGGCCACACGCTCGGGAAAGGCCAGCGCCGTGAGAAAGCCCAGCGAGACGTCCTGCTTCTGGGCGTCCTCGAAAAGATGTTCCCGGGGGCAGTCCGTCAGGCGTGCCAGGCGCAGTGCCCATTGCCGGCTGCGCTGGGCCTGATTGCCGGAGCGGCACAGCCAGTCCAGCCGGCGCAGCAGCGAGGCATCCCCCTGGGGCAGGGGATCGCGTTCTTCCAGCAGAGCCGCCAGACAGCAGGCCAGGGCGGCATTGTGCTGGCGTTCGGCCAGCAGCAGCAGGCGTGCCAGGCGTGGCGCCACGGGCAGCGCCGCCATGGCCCGGCCCAGCGGCGTGGGACGGTTGCCCGCCGCCTGCGGATCCAGCGCGCCGAGGCGCAGCAGGCTTTCGCGGGCGGCATCCGCATGAGACGGCGGCGGGGTATCGGGCCAGGGCAGTTCCGCCGGAGAAGGCACGCCCCATGCGGCAAGCTGCAAGACCAGCGGCGCCAGATCGGCATCCAGAATTTCGGGGCGGATGCGCGGCCGCAGGGCATTTTCCTCTTCCCGATGCCAGAGGCGCACGCAGATGCCGGCCTCCTGCCGGCCGGCACGACCGCTGCGCTGCCGGGCCGATGCCAGGGAAATGCGGCAGGTTGCCAGGCGCGTCAGGCCGCTGCCCGGGTCAAAGCGCGGTTCGCGGGCCAGACCGGTATCCACCACCAGGCGCACGCCGTCGATGGTCAGGGACGTTTCCGCAATATTGGTGGCCAGCACCAGCTTGCGCCGCCCCGCAGGGGCCGGGGCAATGGCAGCATCCTGCCGGGCGGCATCCAGCCGGCCGTGCAGGGGGTACAGGTCCACATCGGCGGGCAGGTGCGGGGACAGCATGTCGGCCAGCAGGCGGATTTCGCCGGTGCCTGGCAGAAAGGCCAGCAGACTGCCACCCTCAGTGCTCATAAGACGGGTGATGACCCCGGCGGCATGCCGCAGCAGGGCGGGCATGTCCAGCAGGCTTGTTCCCGGCGGGGGCGGCAGGTGGCGGATATCCACAGGGAACTGGCGACTTGTGCAACACAGCAGCGGCGCCTGTGGCAGCACACGGCGCAGCGCCTCTTCCTCCAGGGTGGCAGACATGACCAGCAGGCGCAGGTCCGGGCGCAGTATCTGCTGGCTTTCCAGGCAGAGGGCCAGCCCGGTGTCCGCCTGAAGGCTGCGTTCATGAAATTCGTCAAAGATGACGCAACCCACGCCCGGCAGTTCCGCATCCTGCAGAATGAGCCGCCCCAGCACGCCCTCTGTCACCACTTCCAGGCGGGTCTCGGCGCTGACAAGGGTTTCCTGCCGCATGCGCAGGCCCACGGTTTCTCCCAGTTTCTGGCCGAGACAACCAGCCAGATAGCGTCCCAGCGCCCGGGCGGCCACACGGCGCGGTTCCAGCAGCAGAATCTTTTTTCCCTGCAGAAAGGGCGCCTCCAGCAGCCAGAGCGGAATGCGGGTACTCTTGCCCGCACCGGGAGGCGCACACAGCAGCACCGGGCCGTTTTCGAGCTGCTCCAGCAGGGCAGGACGCAGACTGTCAAGATCAGCCGGAAGTGCCGTTTGGGCAAGAGGGGAGGAAGGGGAAGAACATGATGTCATGGCAGCAGAAAAGGACAGCAGCAGGTTGATGAAAGGCTCTTTTTCCCATCCAGAAGGCGCTCATGCGCAGAAGGCATGTCGTGTTTCTGTTGTGCGCCGGTACGGACACGGTATGGCCGCAGGGGAAATACCTTTCTTCTTGTAGCCGCAGATGCCCGAACTGGCAAGGCACTGCGCTGCCGGACAACAAAGAATGTTCGGGAAGGGGATGTCCGGGCTTGGCTTTTGCCGACTCTTTGCGTACCATTATGGTCAGGAAAGGTCTGGTATGAAAGCAGCTTTTCGGGGGAATTTTCTGCGGGTTCCGCAAGCGGGAGCAACGGCGGCGTGCGGGCATGGTTCGTGCGCGCTGTGGCTGCCGGCGGTACTGCTGTGCTGCGCCCTGGCAGTGTCACTGCCGCAGGCGGCGGCCTGGGCAGCAGACGAGGTCCGGGCGTCCGTCAATCAGGGAGGCGCTGAGGACTGGCCGGCGGAACAGGGGCTGCATTCCCGGACCGTCTTTTTGTCTGCCACGGCGGGAAATGCCCTGCGCTTTCCCGTGACGCATGCCGTGCTGCCCGGTGCCACGGGCCTGTCGGCACGGGCGCAGTGGGCTGCCTGTGAGGCAGAACGGCGCGCAGGGCGCCATGGCGCTGCGCTGGACGGCCTGTGGCAGCTGCTTTCCCGGCCGGACCTGCCGGCAGCGTTGCGCACGGAGGCTCTCTATGCCCTGAGCGACAGCCTGTGGCGCCTGCGCCATTCCCTTTCGCCATTTCCTTCGGATATACTGCTTTCCGTCACCGGCAGAGCGCTTGCCGGGGATGCCCGCCATCGGTGCGCACCGCTGGCTTCCGCCCGTCTGGGCATGATCAGTCTGGAGTGCGGCCGCCTGGATGAAGGCAGGGCCTATACGCTGTCGCTGCTGCGCGCCTTTCCTCAGGCGCCGGAGGTGCCCGCCGCGCTGCTGCGTCTGGGGCAGGCCCAGCTGCGTGCCGGCCGCTGTGACGAGGCGCTGGAAGCCTTTGCCACGGTGGTCAGGTCCTATCCGCACAGCGAGGCACTGGAAGATGCCACCGTAGGGCTGATCATGGCGCTGATCCGTCTGGAGCGCTACAAGGAGGCCGCCCCCCTTGTGGATGTGGCCCTGAAGCGCTGGCCGCGCTGCTATCTGCGGCACGAGGGCCTGCTGCGGCTGCTGGCTGTGCAGCAGCTGGCACTGGGCCAGCGCCAGGCGGAACTGGCAAGCCTCTGGCTGGCGGTCAATCTGGATCCTGTGCGCAGCGCCACTGACGGAACGCTGCATCATCTGGCAGAAAGTTGTGCCGCTGCGGGCTATCCGGCGGAGGCGGCCTGGGTGCGGCGCATCATGCGTCTGAATTTTTCTGCGGACAGGGGCGCTGCCGCAGCGTCCGTGGCAACACAGCCTGCGGCGCAGCCTGCGGATCAGGCCGGGGGCCTTTTCCGGGCGCACTGAGCGGGCGCTCCGTTCGCCGTATCCCCAAACAGGGCAACAGTGTCCGCAGGGGCCTGTTACCCAAGGAGGACAATAGCTCATGAAACGCTGGACAATCTGTCTTGTTCTGCTGTGTTTTGCGCTGGTCAGCTGTTCCGCTGCCCAGCAGCGCGGCATGGCCGGAGATACCTATGTGTCCACAGCACGTCCGGTATTTGCGGCCAGGGCGGCATCGCTGCCCCTGCTCACCTCGGGCTTCGGCTTTGCGCGCCTGTCTGATACGGGCGTGCTGGGCGGGCTGAATGTGGATACCTGGCTTGCCATTTACGGCAAGGATCCGGGCAAGGGTCCCTTTGCCGTGGTGGCCATGGCGGAACTGGACCCGCTGTGGTTCTGGAACAGTGCCCTGTATCATCCCTTTGCCGTGGACTGGCGACCGGAAGTCATTGACGGTATGGGCTTTGAAGCCTGCACCTATATGGTAAGCGAGCGCCGGGACCCCTTCCTGGCACTCATGGACCCGGAGGCCCAGGCGGCTGCCGAAAAGGGAGAAGTGCCGCCCCGCCGCTGGGTGGCCCGGGTATTTGCGGCCCGCAGCGATTTCAACCAGGTCAAGATTGTGCTGGAATATCGTGAACCGCTGCCGCAGGGGATAACAACCCTTGAAGCGCTGCCCTACGGGCAGGCCAATGTGCTGGCGGAATTCGAGCAGCGTGCCCGGGAAGCCTTCCGCCTTGGCGGCAGCGTTCCCGCTGCCAGTATCCGCAACAGTATGGCCAATGGCGTGCGCTGGCAGTATCTGGATGAAAAGATACTGGGAACCGTCACCATGCGTGATGTGACGACGTTTGACTGATGCACGGAATGTGCGCCCGCGCACAGGAAGAAAGCATTGACGCCTACAGGGGGAACGTGTAGGGTAGCCTCCCTTAAGGCGTGAGATTTTTTCGGATATTTCACTGACCTACATCCATTCAAGAGGTGCGCTATGGATGATTATCTGAAGGAAGCATTGGAAATTGCCCGCGCTCAGGCCAGTGTTCGTGTCATGAGCGAAGACGAGATCACGTCTTTCATTCAGAAACTGGCCCAGGGAATACGTTCCGTGGCTGAAGGCGAAACGCCTGCCGAGCTGGAAAGTGGCGATATGGTGCTTGAGGCACGTAAATCCGTCAAAGAAAAGTCGGTTACCTGCCTGGAATGCGGCAAAACCTTCAAGATTCTGACGCGGCGTCATCTGGCGTCGCATGGCATGGACGCTGCCGCCTATCGCGAAAAGTGGGGATTCAAAAAGGATTCGCCGCTGGTCTGCAAGGCTTTGCAGCGTGAACGCCGCAAGAAGATGAAGGACATGAAGCTGTGGGAAAAGCGGCGCAAGGCTGACTAGTCTCGCATTTCGCTTTTGATGTCAAAAGAAAAAGCCCGCTGTTGTGGCGGGCTTTTTTACATGGGCCAGCTCTTTATGGCTGGCTTTGACGAACGATGCAGGGCATATACGCCGGAATGATTGCTGCTGCATGGATTTCCTGTTTGCCATGGCCTGTTGTGCGCCGATATGCTGCTGCAAATGACTATACTACAGATATTTTTGTGCCGTATACGGTATGGTGGCGTTTTTTCTGAAACGATGTCCGCCACAGCACAGCCTGCATGCAGCGCATGCGGCCGGATGCTTTTCTACGCATATCGTTTCATGCAGCGCATGACGTTCCGGTACGGAACGGGCATGTTCTGAGAGTTCTGAACAGGGCTGCAACAAAAAGTATGAATGTACGATTGTTCTTTTGTCCGGTATAATTTTGTGTCAGAGCAGCACACTACAGCATGTTTGTGAGGAAAAGGAGAGTATGTATACCACTACCGCGTTGCCTGCTCAGGCTGTTTCCAGCCCTGAACAGGCTCATGCTCTGCTGGCCCTGAGCACGGAACGGCTGCTGGATGCCGCCGATGCCCTGCGCCAGGCCGCCTTTGGCAAAAAAATTTCGCTGTGTGCCATCATCAATGCCCGCAGCGGAAATTGCGGCATGGACTGCCGTTTCTGCGCGCAGAGCAGCCATAACCATACCCCCATCGAAACTTTTCCGCTGCTGGCGCCGGATGTGCTGCGGCAGCGCCTTCTTGACCTGGCGCGCTGGCCTGTGTGCCATATAGGCATTGTCACCAGCGGCGGTGCCCTGCGGGACGAGGAACTGGAGCAGGTGCTTGCCGTGGTGCGCAGCCTGCCGTCTGCCGTGCGCTCGCGTGTCTGCACCTCGCTGGGGCGGCTGGAGTTGCCTGCCCTGCGCCGTCTGGCCGGGCAGGGGGTGCAGCGCTTCCATCACAATCTGGAAAGCTCCCGCCGCTATTATGCCCGGGTATGCACCACCCAGAGCTGGGATCAGCGCCGGGATACGGTTCTGCGGGTACGGCAGGCCGGTCTTTCGACCTGCACAGGCGGCCTGTTCGGTCTGGGCGAAAGCTGGGATGATCGCATTTCCCTGGCCTTTTCCCTGCGGGAACTGGGGGTGGACAGCGTGCCCCTCAACTTTCTGCATCCCCATCCGCAGACGCCCCTGGCAGACCAGCCGCCGCTGGACGCCGAAGAGGCGCTGCGCATCATTGCCTTGTTCCGGCATATCCTGCCCCGGACCACACTGCGCATCTGCGGCGGGCGGCCGCTGGTTCTGGGCGCGCGCCAGGCAGACATGTTTCGCGCCGGCGCCAATGCGCTCATGACCGGGGATTACCTGACCACGCATGGCAGCGCCGTGGAGCAGGATTGCGCCATGATTGCCGCTGCCGGTCTGGAGGTGATCCGGCCATGAGCAGAGAAATTCTGCGGCCGCTGCGCGGCTTTTTTGTGTCAGGTACGGGAACGGATGTGGGCAAGAGCGTGGCCACGGCAGCGCTTTTGCGTGCCCTGCGTCACCGGGGGCTGGCCGTGCAGGCCGTGAAACCCGTGCAGACCGGCGTGGAGGATGCCGCCAGGGAAGGGGATGCGGCGCTGTATGCGGCGGCGGCCGGTGATACGGCGGACCGGCTGCCCGCGCCGGCGGCCACCCTGCATGCCTTTCGCCTGCCGGCATCGCCGCATCTGGCCGCAGCCCGCGAGGGGCGCAGCCTGAGCGTGCGCATGCTGCGCGAGGATATGGTCCGGCACTGGGAGGCGTCGGGGGCAGAGGCGCTGCTGCTGGAAGGGGCCGGAGGCGTGACGGTGCCCCTCAATGCCCATGAGGAGACGCTGGACCTCATGGCTGCCCTGGATTTGCCGGTGATTCTGGCCGGGCGCAACGGTCTGGGCGCACTCAACGCCATCCGGCTCACGCTGGGGGCCGTGCGGGACCGGGGGCTTTCCCTGGCGGGCTTCGTGCTGGTGCAGCCGCCGGACAGCTCGCTGTCGGATGATGACGCCCTCATTGGCGAGGACAATATCCGCGTCCTGCGCCGCTGGCTGCGGCAGGAGTACCGGAATGCCCCCCTGGCCGTCCTGCCCTGGGTGGACCGGCTGGATGCCTGTGGCTGGGATCGCCTGGAAGCGGCCTGCGCGCCGGTGGCGGAGGCGCTGGTGCAGCGCCTGCATGAGGCTGCCGCACGGGACGCCACGGACCCGCAGGACCTGTGCCGCCGTGATGAGCGCGTGCTCTGGCATCCGTATACGTCGGCCGTCAGGCCGCTGCCGGTATTTGCGGTTTCGCGCAGTCACCATAACCGTCTGGTGCTCAGTGATGGCCGCGAGCTGGTGGACGGCATGTCGTCCTGGTGGGCGGCTGTGCATGGCTACAATCATCCCCGCCTGCTGGCCGCGCTGCGTGCCCAGGCCGGACGGATGCCGCATGTCATGTTCGGCGGCCTGACCCATGCGCCGGCCGTGGAGCTGGCAGAGCGCCTGCTGGGTATGCTGCCGCAGGGACTTTCCCGCATCTTCTTTGCGGATTCCGGCTCCGTGGCTGTGGAAGTGGCTCTCAAGATGGCCCTGCAATACCATCAGGCCACGGGCCAGCCCCGGCGGGTGCGCTTTCTGACGCCGCGCGGCGGCTATCATGGCGACACCATCGGCGCCATGAGCGTCTGCGATCCCGTCACCGGCATGCACAGCCTGTTTGCCCGCATGCTGCCGCAGCAGCTGTTCATGGAGCGGCCGACCTGCCGTTTTGATGCGCCCTTTGATCCGGCCAGTCTAGACGATGCCCGGCGCATGCTGGAAGCGCATGGCCCGGAAGTGGCTGCCGTCATTCTGGAACCTGTGGTGCAGGGCGCCGGCGGCATGTGGTTTTATCATCCCGACTATCTGCGCGGTCTGGCCCGGCTCTGCCGGGAAGCCGGCACGCTGCTTATCTTTGACGAGATTGCCACGGGCTTCGGGAGAACAGGCACGCTGTTTGCGGCCGAACGCGCAGGCGTCTCGCCGGACATCCTCTGCTGCGGCAAGGCCCTGACCGGAGGGGTGCTGACGCTGGCCGCCACAGCCTGTTCCGACAGGGTGGCGCAGGGCATCTGCCGGGATGGGCAGGTCTTCATGCACGGCCCCACCTTCATGGGCAATGCGCTGGCCTGCGCTGTGGCCCTGGCCAGTCTGGACCTGCTGGAGGAAGAGGACTGGCAGGGACGTGTGGCTGCTCTGGAGGGGGCATTGCGCGCTGGTCTGGCGCCCTGTGCCGGTCTGCCCGGCGTGGCCGATGTGCGGGTGCTGGGCGGTATAGGCGTGGTGCAGACGGAACAGCCTGTTCCCATGCAGGCTCTGCAATCCTTTTTTGTGCAGCAGGGCGTCTGGATCCGGCCCTTTGACCATCTTGTGTATCTCATGCCGCCCTATATCAGCCCGCAGGAGGACATACAGCAGCTGTGCGCGGCAGTGGAGCAGGCGCTGCGTCAGGGCGTGCATCTGCAGACTGAGCACTGAGCGTGGCGGCGCCAGCCCCGGCGGCCCGGGCATCCCGCCTGCCGTGCGTCACAACGCGGCACGCGGCGGAGTACCCTTTGCCGGCCGCAGGCGAACCGGGCGGTCAGGCCGGCTGCCGTGCGTCGGCCTCCGGCTGGCAGAGACGCAGCAGACGGGCGGCCCGGCGCAGATCGTCAGCACTGTGCCCCACGCGCACATTGCAGCGCAGCAGGGCCTGGCCGTGGGGGACCGTGGGCCAGCGGGCGGGCAGCACCAGCATGCCGTGGCCGGCCAGCCGGTCCGCCCAGCGGGCGCAGCGCCGGGCATCCCCCACGGGAATGGCCACGATATGGGCCTGTCCCTGCACGGGCAGATCCTCCTGGTGCAGGCAGTGCCGGAAAAAGGCCGCCTTGCTGGCCAGTTCCTGACGACGCTCTTCCAGACGGGGCAGACGTTCCAGCAGGGCCAGCGCACCGGCCGCATGGGCCGGCGGCAGGGCCGTGGTGTGCATGAGCGGTGAGGAACGCTGTTCCAGAATGCGCCCGAAACCCGCCGGAAGCAGCAGAAAGGCCCCCCAGTAGCCCAGGGCCTTGCCGAAGCTGCCCAGCAGCAGATCGGCCAGGCCGGCATGTTCGGCACAGCAGCCCCGGCCGTCCGGGCCGCAGGCTCCCAGGGTATGGGCCTCGTCCACCCAGCAGAAAAAGCCGTATTTTTTCTTGAGGGCGTGCAGGGCGCCCAGATCGGTGAGGCTGCCGTCCATGCTGAACAGGCTTTCCGTCATGACAATGGCCTGTTCCGCAGGGGCTTCCGCCTTCCAGGCCAGCAGGCGCCGGTCCAGATGCGCCATGTCCGCATGCGCAAAGGCCATGATCCGGGCATGGCTGGCTGCCAGAAAGCGTGTGGCGCTGGCGTGCATGCGCCGGTCCACCAGCAGGGGCTGCCCCGGCAGCAGCAAACCGGCCACAGCCGCCAGATGCGCCTGATAGCCGCTGGCAAAAAAGCGGCATTCCGCTGCCCCGAAATAGGCCGCATAGGCTGTGGCCGCCTCTTCCGCCAGGGCATGACGGCCGCCGGCCACCCACGAGGCCTGCCCGGACGGTGCCCAGCGGGCCACGCAGCGGGCCAGCGTTTGGCGCCAGGCGGCGTCGTCCGCCAGGCCAAGACTGTCATTGGAAAGAAAGTCCAGAGCGCCCGGACGGGGGCGCAGCCGTTCCGCATGGCGTTCCAGCCCGGCACGGCTGTCCGCCGCCAGGCAGGCGCTCAGTCGGGCATACAGGCTGCCTGCTGGCACAGACATGCAAATATCTCCTCGTAGCGGGGTTGCAGCAGTTCCTGCCGGAAACGGGCATCATAGTCCACAAGGCCGATGCGCACTTCCCATGCTGCGCCGGTTTCGCCCGGCAGACTGTAGCCGGGACAGTCGGGAAAGGTGCAGTGCAGCGTATAGAGGGCCGCACGGCTGGATTGTCCCTCCCGCCGGGCCGTCAGCAGGACGCGGCCGTCGGGCAGGTTTGCCCGCCGGGCATCCAGCGGACAGTGAGACATGCCCAGCAGAAAGGCATGCCGCCGGAAGCCGCAGGCCTGGCGCTGATGCAGGGCGGCGCACTGCGCCCCGGCTTCCCAGAGCTGCCAGAAGGGCGCCCCCTGAAAATGGCGCATGCCCCGCAGGCCATGGGCATGCACCCGGTCTATGGCATCCAGCAGCACAAAGGGGCGTGGCGCCGCATGCAGAAAACGGGTCAGCGCGGGCACAGGCGCACCACCAGGGCGGCATTCTGGCCGCCGAAGCCGAAGTTTTCCAGCAGCCCGTCCGGTCCCGGAAAGGGGCATGCCTGGCGCACAAAACGCAGCTGCGGGGAACAGGGCTGCTCCAGACCACGGATGCGCGGCATCAGGCCGTTTTGCCAGCCTGCCAGCACACAGCACAGTTCCAGGGCCCCCGCCGCGGCGGAGCCGTGCCCCAGCAGGCTTTTGCAGGCCATGACGGCCGGCAGGGGCTGACGGGGAAAGAGCTGCTCCAGCAGGGCGGATTCCGCGGCATCATTGAGGCGCGTGCCGGTGCCATGGGCGGAAATCCAGTGCGGCCTGTCCAGACCGCTCTGTGCCAGTGCCGTCAGCACGGCCTGCCGGGCCTGCCGGCCCTGGGGATCAGGGGCCGTGAGGCTGCCGGCATCCAGCGAAGCGCCATAGCCCAGAATTTCCGCATACCAGCGGGCGCCCCGGGCGGCGGCGCTTTGCGCATCCTCCAGCACAAAGGCCGCGCCGCCTTCAGCGGCCACAAAACCGTCGCGGGAGGCATCAAAGGGCCGGGGGCCTTCCGTGCCGCCACGGCGGCTGAGAGCCTGTGCCTTGGCATAGCCCAGCAGCCCTCCCAGTGACAGGCGCGAATCGCCGGCCATGACCAGTACCCGTGTGTTCAGGCCGCAGCGGATGCGGCGAAAGCCCTCGCCCAGGGCTTGAAGGGCGGAAGCGCAGGCCGCATTGACCGTCAGCCCCTCGCCATGCAGGCCCAGCAGTTGTGCCGCGGCGGCCACCGGGGTATTGGGCAGCCAGCGCAGCAGCCAGAGAGCGCCCAGGGCATCCGTATTGCCGGGCGGCAGTCCCGGTTCGCCGGTCATATCCAGCATGGGACCCAGGGCGGCCACCATGGGCGTGTCATGGGGCAGGAGCTGCTGCGGTGCGTCAGCCGTCGCAGCGGCGTCTGCGGCATCTGCGGCGGCCCGCAGGGCTGCCAGCACAGCCAGTTGTCCGCCGCGCTGGCAGTAATGCCGGTGCCGCCAGCCCAGCAGGGTCCGCAGGGCCGCGTCCTGCTGCGGCTGGGGTCGGGCCGCGGCATCAAAGGATACGGGGCTGACGCTGTAGCCGGGCAGCACCGTGGAGGGCACAAAGGGGCTGACCTCTGCCCGCAGGGCGCGGGCCATGTCGTCCAGACTGTGGCCCAGCGGCGTGCAGCAGCCCACCCCGGTAATGAGCACGCGGCGGAAAGACGAAGACGGGGGGCGCATGCGCTCAGACGGTCTGCTGCGCTGCCGCATGCACAAGGCAGGAGGCCAGATCGCCCAGTGTAAGGGGCGAGGGGCTGTCGCCGGAGGCTGCCCAGCGCAGCAGCTCTGCGCGCCGTTCCGCATCCAGATGCGGATATGCCGTCGCCAGGGCTTCCGGCCCACGGGCAGCATGGTAGCGCAGACTTTGCAGGAAAAGGGCATCGTCATCCATGGGCAGTTTGAGGGCAGCTCCCAGCCTGACGCTGATTTCCAGCAGGTCAATGGATTCGCAGGGCAGGTCCTCCATGAGGCGAGTCCGGGCAGAAAGGCTGCCGGCATCGCGTTCAAAGAGGTCAGCCACCGTGCGGCAGACCTGGGCAAGGGCCGCATCGTAGGTGAGGGAACTCATGATACCTCCGGGAGTTTGACGGCATTGAGGCCGCCGTCGATGTCCACGCTGCAGGCATTGATGCCCACAGCCTCGCGGGAAAGCAGAAAGACCAGGGCCTGCACCGCCTCATCCAGGGCCAGCGGTCGGCCGGCGGGCATGGCCCGTGCCGCGCGGCTGTGCTGCGCCAGGTAGGGGCGCCCCCGTCCCGCGTCCAGCCAGCTCAGGCGGGCCGAGCAGGCCGTGATGCCCCGTGCGGCCAGTTCCGCCCCAAGGCTGCGATACAGGGCCTCGCCGGCCAGCTTGGCCGCAGCATACCAGCCCTGTCCCGGTGACGGTCGCAGGGCCGCTGAGGAGGAAACAAAGACGCAGCGCCCCTCGCGCCGGACCAGCATGGCCCGGGAAAGGGCGCGCAGCAGCCGTGCCCGCAGGGCAATATCGTCGGCAGCCCAGCGCTGGATGGCGTCGGGACTGGCTGCGGGCAGCAGGCTTTCAAAGCGGGAGTGGCGCAGGTCCAGCACATGGGCAGGCGTGCTGCCTGCCAGGGTGGCGCAGCGCTGCGGCAGGCTTTCGGCCTCGTCCAGGGGCAGCACGGGAACCCCGGCCGCGGTGCAGGCCTGCTGCCCTGCGGCGCTGCCGCAGGCAGCGAGCACCAGGGCGCCTTCCCGGCGCAGGGCGTCGGCCACGGCCAGACCCAGCTGGCAGCCGCCACCCAGCAGCAGGACAGGTCCGGAAAAGTGCAGGTGCATGACAGGTCCTCGGTATCGTCAGGAACGGGGGGCGGGCAGGGCCTCGCCCAGCAGCAGCAGGCCGTCGGCCAGCAGAGGCGCCAGCGCTTCCGCCGCTGCCGGGAAGGCGGGCAGGACAGGCCCCGCGCCCTGGGGCAGGGGCGCGTCCTGATGCCTGCCGGTCTGCTCCCCGCTGCCTTTGTCAGGGAGCCGGCGCAGCTGCCAGCCCACCATATCCGTTTCCTGCCGGGGCAGCCAGTACAGGCGGCAGGGAACGTCAGGCAGCACAAAGCTGCGAAAGCGGGCCTGGGGCAGAGCGGCCACCCGCCGCCGGAAGGCGGCCTCGGCGCTGCGGCGCACCGTCTCGAGCAGACAGGACCCCGGCAGGCAGGGAGCAGCGGGAAAATGGTCTTCCAGAAAGGCCGCGTCAGGAAAGCACAGATCGCACGGGGAAGGCAGGGGGGGCATCATTTTCCCCACAACTGCAGAAAGGGATGCACCGAAGCCAGTTCGGCCAGCGGAATATCCACCTTCTGGGCACCGGCGGACCATGGTGCCACCTGGTAGGGCTGGAAAAAGATGCGTATGCCCTCCGGCGTCAGCCCCAGACTGGCAAAATTGTTGAGCGTGGGGGCCGTCCCGTCCAGAATCATCTGATTGGGCGTGCCGCCGGACAGACGCCGCGCGAGAATATCACGGCTCAGACGCGACAGCAGTTCCAGAGCGCCGTCCACGTCCTCGAAAATATCCACAAAGTTGAGCCGCTGCCCGTTGATCAGGCTGTAGTTGAGGGCAATGAGGTCAAGATTGCCGTGGGCGCCGCCCGTATAGGTCCACAGCTCAAAAACCAGGCTGATGGCATTGGGCGAGGGCGACAGCACCGAACAGGACCCCTGCAGGGCATAGAGGCTCACGTCCGGGGCATTGCCGTCCATGTCGATCATGGTGCCCAGCGCGCCGATTTCGCTGTCAAAGGTGTCTGCAATATTGGTAATCCAGCGCTGCACGTCCCTGTCCACCATATCGTTGCCGATGACAGGATAGCTCAGGCCGATTTCCGGCATGAGCGGACGCCCCTGCCGCAGAATGACGCGTTCCTTCCGGACAGGGCGGGCGGGCGCCGCCGCGGGGGCAGCCGGGTCGGTCAGGGCCTGTTCTTCAGGCAGCTCCATGGCCGCACATGCGCTTGTTCCGGTGCCGGAAAAAAGAAAGCAGGCCAGCAGGGTGAGCAGAAGGGGCAGGCCCGGCGCAAAAGCGGCGGCAGCGTGCATGATGGAGCAACCTCACAGAAGGAAATTCGGCTCTGTCACAGGGGGGTGACAGAGCCGTTTGTATGGCTTGCGCCGGCGTTCGTCAAGCGGCGTCTAGACCTTGAAACCGTGCCGCAGTTCCCAGACCAGACGGCGCTGCCGCACCAGCAGCAGAGCCGCCAGAATCAGGTAGACGTAGGCATAGAAATCGTGCAGGCGCAGGGGGTCATGGGGCAGACCCAGCAGAGCCTCGAGCTGGGCATCGTAGATGGGTGACAGGAACTGCGCCACAAAGAGCACCAGCAGGGCCGCGGCCTCGCGCACGCCCAGCCGCATGTCCAGCAGCAGGGCCACGGCAAAGAGGGACTGCCCCGCCGTCAGCAGGATTTCCTGCAACTGGTGGGCATCCAGATTGATGGGCGTGGTGCCGCCGGAGGAAACGGCGTAGACGCCGGGAATCATGCCCACAAGCAGGGTCCACTGGTTGAGCTTGCTGGAAAGCAGGCTGCCCAGCGCCAGACCGGCATTGCCGCGAAAGGCGAACATGAGCGCCACAATGAATTCCGGCGCTTCGGAGGCAATGGGCGCCAGCCACTGCACCAGCAGGAATTCGTTGACACCGAGAATCTTGCCGCTGGCCACCAGCCCTTCGCTGAAGGATTCGGCATTGAGCAGGATGACCAGAGCCGAAAAGACAAAAAGCCCGATAACGCTCTTGAGGCGGTGCCGCCGGGGCAGGGCAGCCAGAACGGCGGCCGGCCCTTCCGGCTCCTCTTCCTCGCAGGGGCGGCGGGCGATGATCCAGATGTAGCCGGCATAGATGCTCAGCAGGATGACGCCGTCAAACAGGGTCAGCGATCCCTTGAGGGGGATGAACAGGGCATAGGTCGTGGCAATGCCCAGAAAGAGCACGTCCGTGCGCTTGTCGGCATGCAGTTCTACCCCGCTGTGGAAGCGCTCGGCAAAAATGAGCACGATGGCTGTCCAGCCAATGCCGATAAGCAGGCGGTTGGCGCCGGTCATATTGGCAATGGCATAGTGGGAGTAGGCGCTTTCGGGATGCTGGCCGGCCATCCAGGTGAAATACATGTCCACCGCGTATTCGGGCAGCACGGCAATAAAGGCCACCACGGCCACGGCCACGGCCTGCGGAATGTCGAGCTGGGCCACTTCACAGGACCAGGTGAGCAGAAAGGAGGCGCCCAGAATGGCCAGGCCGGCCAGCAGGGCCACAAGCATGGGAGAGGTGTCCGGACCGGCCAGAAGGTGCATGGCAAAGGCCGGCACGGTCATGAGAACGGCCAGAAGGTAGGGTCGCAGGCTGCGCAGTGTCATAGGGTCTCCTGTTTCCATGAAAACAAAAAAAAGACCCTGGCATGTCATATGCCAAGGTCTCACTAATCGGTTGTGCCGACGGCAGCACCAGACAAAGGATTGTCAGGCTGTTGATGCTGCCAGGGACTTGCTGTCCCAGTTACTCCCCTTGAGTGGCTGTTACTGTAGGCATGCGGCGGTGCGCTGTCAAGCCGGCGGGACGGGGAAAATGAACACGCTTGCGGAGGGCGGACCTCTCTGCTATGGTTTCACGATGAAAATTACCTGCCCGGACTGCGGTTTCAGCCGCGACCTGCCGTCGGATCGAGTTCCCGCGAAACCTGTCATCGCGACCTGCCCCCACTGTGCCTGCCGCTTTCGTTTTGTGCCGGAGGATGCCTCCTCCCACGTGCTGCGTCACGGCACGGACAACGCTCCGCATGAGGACGGAGATGACCCCCTGCCTCCCGGCGCCATTGTGCCGGGTGCTTCGTCCGGCCAGACCAGGCCGGAGGATGAACGGGCAGCCCCGGCCAGGCCGGAGGACAGGCCGTCTGCCGCGGACAACGCGGCGCATGCGCCGCATACGACGGACGCGCCGCAGCCGGAGGACGAACGCCCCTCCCGCGAGGAACGGCGCCGCCAGCGCCATGCAGACCATCACGCGGAAGTGGCAGAGGATTCGGTGCCGGACGAGGGCAATCCGTGGGACATGGCGCCCTATCCCTCCGGCTATGCAAGCGCCTTCTACCAGACGACTCTGCGGGTCATGTTCGGCGCAGGCCGCTTCTTTGCCCGACTGGACCCGGAAGCGCCGCAGCTGCGGGCGCTGCTCTATTATCTGGTGGTGGTGCTGGCGCTGGTGGTCAGTCAGTTTGTGTGGACCAGCATGAGCCGTGACATTCTGGAACAGGCCATTGCCCAGAACAACTCCATCTTTGGGCAGGTGCTGCATTTTTCGCTCACACATCCGCTGCTCTTCGCGCTGGTTTCGGTGGCCAGTCTGGTGTTGCAGCTCTATGTGATCAGTGCCTTGCTGCTGCTGGGATATCGTCTCACCGGGGTCAGGCATGCCAGTTTTGTCATCATGTTCCAGATCATGGCCTACAGTGCCGCGCCGGTGCTGCTCAGCATCATTCCGCTGCTGGGATCGCAGGTGGGGGTCATGTGGAGCATTGCCTGCATCGTCAACGGCTGCCGGGTGGCCTTTCGGCTGGACTGGCCGCGGACCCTGCTGGGCCTGATGCCGCTGCTGCTCTTTCTTTTTGTCATGTTCGGCAGTCTGCCCGTCTAGGCGCGGGATGGGTTCCCCTGTGGGCGCTGCGACCGGAAGGGGGGCGTTTCCGCGCGCTGGCGGCGGTCGGCCCCTTTGACAAGACCGCGTGACAGGAACAGGTTCCCGCAGGACATGCCCTGTGCTGCGAACGGGGCCGCCAGGAAGATATCCTGGCGGCCCCGTTTTTCATGCCTGTGCGGCGGAAGAAGACCGGCGCTCCTGCCGCTGCCAGTGCAGCAGCAGGGCGGAATGTACAATGACCAGTACCGAGCCGGCATTGTGCACCAGGGCACCGGCCACGGGGGAGAGCAGACCGGCCATGGCCAGGAAGATGGCGGCAAAGTTGAGCAGCAGGGAAAAGCCCAGATTCACGCTGATGGTGTGCATCATGCGCCGCGAGAGGGCAACGATATGCGGCAGCTCCCTGATGTCGTCATGCACCAGGGCCATATCAGCGGCGTCCACGGCAATGTCGCTGCCCACACCGCCCATGGCCACCCCCACAAAGGCCTTTTTCAGGGCCGGAGCATCGTTGATGCCGTCGCCGATCATGCACACCGGCCGCTGCCGCTGCTGGCTGCTGTCGATCCAGCGCAGCTTGTCGGCGGGCAGGCAGTGCGCATGCACCTCATCCAGCGGCAGGGCTGCGCTGACGGCGCGGGCTGCGGCCGCATTGTCGCCGGTCAGGAGTACGGTGGAGATGCCGGCTGCGTGCAGCTCCTGCAGGGTCTGGGCCGCTGTGGGGCGCAGTTTGTCAGCCAGGGCGATGAAGCCGGCAAAGCTGTCGTCCAGCGCCACGTAGACCAGGGTCTGCCCCTGGGCCAGGGCCTGCTCTGCCCTGCTGGCAGCCTCGTCCGGCAGGGGGATGCCATGTTCCGTCAGCAGGGCGGCATTGCCGGCCAGCACGCTATGGCCGTTCACCCCGGCGCTGACGCCCCGGCCCGGCAGCATCTGAAAGGTTTCCGCCTCCCGGCAGGCGCCCTGCGTGGCATGGGCATGCCGCACAATGGCCTTGCCCAGCGGGTGCTCCGAGCGCCGCTCGGCCGCCGCCGTGAGACGCAGCAGCGCGGCAGCATCCAGCCCTGTCCGGCAGCTTTCCACATGGCTGACTTCCGGGGTGCCGAAGGTCAGGGTGCCGGTCTTGTCAAAGGCCACGGCCTTGACGCGGGCCAGCCGTTCCAGGGCATCGCCCTCCTTGACCAGCACGCCGTGGCGGGTGGCATTGCCGATGGCGGCCATGATTGCCGTGGGCGTGGCCAGCACCAGGGCGCAGGGGCAGAAGACCACAAGAATGGTGACGGCGCGCAAGATTTCGCCGCTCACCACCCAGGTGCCTGCCGCCGCCACAAGGGCTGTCACCACAATCCAGGTAGCCCAGCGGTCAGCCAGGCGTACAATGCGGGCCTTGCCCGCATCAGCGGATTGTACAAGGCGGATCATGCGTTGCAGGGCGCTGTCTTCGCCCACCTTGACGGCGCGCATGTCAAAGGCGCCGAACTGATTGACCGTGCCGCTGGACACCGTGTCGCCGGGGCCTTTGTCCACGGGCACGGATTCTCCGGTCATGAGCGACTGGTCAATGGCGGTCTGCCCGCTGACAATGATTCCGTCCACGGGAATGGTCTCGCCCGGCAGCACGCGCAGCAGGTCATCCACGGCCACCTGTTCGGCGGGGATGATGGTTTCGGTGCTGTCCTGAAGGCGCCGGGCCGTGCGGGGCGTCAGGCGCACCAGGCGTTCTATGCCGGCGCGCGCCCGGGCCACGGTGCGTTCTTCCAGCAGGGCACCCAACTGCATGATGAAGGCCACCTCTCCGGCGGCAAAGATTTCCCCAATGGCCACCGAGGCCAGAAGCGCCATGGACACCAGCACATCGGCCCGGATGTCAAAGCGGGTAAACAGGCCCACCGCACCGTCGCGGAGAATGGGCAGGCCGCAGAGCACAACGGCCAGCCAGGCCGGATCCAGGGGCCGGGGATACCAGTCCAGAAAACTCAACAGCAGACCAGCGGCAGACAGGCCCAGCGACAGGGCTTGTCGGGGGTCTTCCTTCATCCATTGGCGCAATGCGGCAAGCATACCTTCCTCCCTGATGATGTGGAGCCATGGGCATGGCAGTGTGCAGGGGGAATATACCTATAGGGGTATAGGTAGTCAAGAAGAGGGAGGAGGGACGTCACTCAGCTGTGGCGGGAAAAGTGCTCGATGGCACGGGCAAAGGACGCAATGGTGGCCTCGGCATCGCCATGCTCGATGCCATCGCGCACACAGTGCTGGAGATGTCCTTCCAACACGATCTGTCCCACCTTGTGCAGGGCACCCTTGACGGCATTGATCTGCATGAGGATGTCCTCGCAGGGAACGTCTTTGTCAATCATCTGGTCAATGGCCTGCAACTGCCCCATGAGCTTCTTCATGCGGCGGTGCAGATTGTCGGCATCCATGCACTTTTTCATGCTGGTCTCCTTTGTGGAAAGAGGGCTGCGGGTATTCCGGTGGCGCGTGCTGCCCGGCGTCAGGCTGTTTGTGCAAAAGGAGCCTGCCCCCTGGGGGGACAGGCCCTGTTGTATGACCATGATGTGGGACAGACTGGCGTTCCGTCTGGTGGTCGGGTGCGCCACTCGGCCGGGTGCCATGCCCCTGTGGCGCGGCCCTAGCGCTGGTCGGAGGATGTATCCAGGCTGGCCTTGAGAATGCTGCCCAGATGCTTGCGGGCCAGTTCCAGTTCGGCCTTGCTCACCGGGGGCATGTCCTTGGGACGGGCCATCTCGTTGCCGCCTTCTTCAACCAGAACCAGGGCGGCGGCCATGCGTCCCATGACGCAGAAGAAGCGCCGGGGGTCCCAGCCGTGGTCGGTCACCCACTGGGCCGCACGGTCGGAGTACAGAAAGTCCGCCTTGCCCCGGCGCAGCACGGGGTGGGCCTCTTCCTGGCTGGCATGTGCCCAGCGGCGGAACTGCGGCAGCAGATCAAGAAATGTGAGCAGTTCCTTTTCGGTTACATCGCCCTGTTTGTCATAGACCGTCAGCACCG
The DNA here is from genome assembly GCF_944324505.1 of uncultured Desulfovibrio sp. Taxonomy (NCBI): domain Bacteria; kingdom Pseudomonadati; phylum Thermodesulfobacteriota; class Desulfovibrionia; order Desulfovibrionales; family Desulfovibrionaceae; genus Desulfovibrio; species uncultured Desulfovibrio sp. The sequence continues at coordinate 110,498 of NZ_CALUWO010000004.1, read as the reverse complement.
TGGAGGATGCTGCTTCGGCCTGCACAGGCAGGCAAAGGCCGCTGCCCAGCAGCAGGGCACACAGCACAGCGCCGCACAGGCGGCGGGGAGAGTTCTTCATGTGCGTTCCTTGGAAAGGGGAATGGCCCGCCCCGGCAGCCGGGCCGGCGGCGGGCCGCAAAAACGCCTGCCCTAATAGGGCACGGCGCTGATCTTGGTCAGGCGGTCAAGGTTGTGGTAGGATTCCACGTAGCGCAGCGTTCCGGTCTTGCCGCGCAGCACCAGCGAGTGGGTAACGGCGTGGCGCGAGCTGTAGCACACCCCGCGCAGGAAATCCCCGCCGGAAATGCCCGTGGCCGCAAAGAAGCAGTCGTCGCTTTTGACCAGTTCGTTGACTGTCAGAACTTCGCGGATATCGATGCCGGCATTGGTGATGGCTTCCTTTTCCACATAGGACTGCGGATCAAGCCGGGCCAGAATCTGTCCGCCCATGCCCTTGATGGCGCAGGCCGCCAGCACGCCTTCCGGCGTGCCGCCGGTGCCCATCATGATGTCCACCTCATTGCGCGGATCCACGGCCATGAGGGCGCCGGCCACGTCGCCGTCGCTGTGCAGCTGTATGCGCGCTCCGGCGGCGCGGATGTCGGCAATGAGCTGCTTGTGGCGGGGCTTGTCCAGTACAAAGACCACCAGGTCCTGCACCTTCTTGTCCAGAGCGCGGGCCACATTTGCCAGGTTGACTGCCACCGGGGCATCCAGGTCCACCACGTTCTGGGCTTCACCGGGCACCACCAGCTTCTGCATGTAGAAGCTGGGGCCGGGGTTGAACATGCTGCCGCGCGGCGCTACGGCCACGGTGGAAATGGCATTGGGCCGCCCGTAGGCCAGCAGGCTGGTCCCTTCCACGGGGTCCACGGCCACGTCCAGGCGGGGGCCGTCGCCTATACCCACCTGTTCGCCATTATACAGCATGGGGGCATTGTCCTTTTCCCCCTCGCCGATAACCACGATGCCGTCCACATGCAGGGTGGAAAAGCTGTTGCGCATGGCATCCACGGCGGCGCCGTCGCCCGCTTCCTTGTCCCCGCGCCCCAGCCAGCGGGCCGACGCCAGCGCGGCGGCTTCGGTGATGCGAACAATGTCCAGTGCGAGGTTTTTCTCCGGTGCTTCAGCCATGTCAACATCCTCCAGATAAGTATTGCTCCCGTCACAGGGGAACGGCGGTCGATAGTAGCGCAGGAGCGGCGGCCCTTCAAGCGAAAAGCGCCGCCCCTCGGGAAAGGAAGCACAGCCTGCCGTCTGCTGCACGGCTGCGGACGGCAGGCCTATGCCCGGGACCTAGCTGGGCATGCGGTAGCGGCCGGCCACAGGCACGGACCAGGCCTCGCCAAAGGGCACGCGGCTCACGTACAGGGCCGGCGGTTCCTGACGGCGCTTGAATTCCGCCCGGAACAGGCGGTTGCGTATGTCGCGTGCAGTTTCGTCCAGGTCGGCATGCGCGGCAGCGGAACGGTCGCCAACGGTGGAGCTGGCCAGCAGGCGCTCCAGCACAGGGTCCAGCACATCGTAGGGCGGCAGGCTGTCCGCGTCCTTCTGGCCGGGGTGCAGCTCCGCCGAAGGGGCCTTGTCAAAAATGGCCTGGGGGATGACATCTTGCCCGCGGAAGCGATTGTACCAGCGGCCCACGGCATAGACTTCGGTCTTGGTCAGATCGGCAATGACGGCCAGCGCCCCCACGGAATCGCCATAGAGCGTGCAGTAGCCCACGGCGCATTCGCTTTTGTTGCCCGTATTGAGCACCAGGGCGCGCGCACGGTTGGCCAGGGTGGTGAGCAGGCTGCCGCGGATGCGGGCCTGCACGTTTTCAAAGGTCATTTCGCCGTCATAGGCCGGAAAGCGGTCCAGGCCCGGGGCCAGGGCAGCGGCATAGGCCTGCATGAGCGGTTCGATGGGCAGGGTAACCGTGGCAACGCCCAGATTGTCGGCCAGCGCTCCGGCATCCCGCAGGGAGCCTTCGCTGCTGTAGGGCGAGGGCATGAGCACGCCAAACACATTGTCCGCTCCCAGGGCTTCCACGGCCACGCTGCATACCAGCGCAGAATCCATGCCGCCGGACAGGCCCACAATGACGCGCTCCGCACCGCATTTGTGCACAAAGTCCCGCACGCCCAGGGTCAGGGCACGCCAGATGGATTCCTCGATGCAGGACGTCAGGGGCGCGATGAGGCTTTCATCCGGGGCGGCCACGTCCACCACCAGGGTATCCTCGTCAAAGGCCTTGCCCCGGGCCAGCAGCTGGCCTGTGGGGTCAAAGGCAAGGCTCTGTCCGCTGAAGATGCTGTGATCGTATCCGCCCACCAGATTGACGGAAAACAGATGCACGTGGTGCCGCGCGGCCACGTGGGAGAGCAGACGTTCCCCCATGCCCTGGGAGCCGATGCTGAAGGGCGCGGCCGCCAGATGCACAATGGCATCCACGCCGCGCTGTATCAGCTCCATAAGCGGATTGTGGCCGCTGGCATACTGGATTTTCCAGAAGGCGCCATCCTCGGTGACGGAATTTTCGCATACGACGACGCCGATGCGCCAGCCGCTCACGGAGACAATGCCGCAGGTAACGCCCCGGTCAAAGTAGCGCATTTCTTCTTCCTGCCCAAGATTCTGGTATATCTTGCGCGAGATGGTCTGCCACTGGCCCTTGTTCACCAGCACGGCGGCATTGGACAGCAGCCGGGGGTCATAGGTGCTGGGCACCGGCGCGCCCACCAGCAGGGGCGGGCCGTCGTGCAGGGCCTCGGCCAGGCGGTCCAGACCGGTGCGGCAGCCCTGGGCAAAGTCTTCCGTGCGCAGGTAGCTGCCCGGTGCCGCGCCGCACAGGGCCAGTTCCGGGGTGACGCACAGGTCGGCTCCGTGTTCGGCGGCATGGCGGGCAGCGGCTATGATGCGCTCCACATTGCCGGCCACATCGCCGGTAACGACATTGCATTGCAGCATGGCAATCTTCATGGGTAAACCTCGTCAGAAAGAAGAATCAACCAAGGAGTCCGTGCAGGGGGCTGCCCGGACCGGCCAGGGCTTCCACACGGCGGATGACGTCGGGGTCCTCTTCCAGCGGCGGCGCGTGAAAGGGCTTGCGGCGGGCATCCAGCAGCAGGGGGGCCTGGCAGCTCCAGTGCCGGGCATGAGTGTGCCCGTTGGCACCATACGTATCCGTGGCCGGGTCGGAACGGGTAAAGGTGACCCAGAGCCAGTTGTCAAAGGTGGCGGCACAGAAGGCGGCATCGTCGCAGACGGTTACCAGCGGGCAGTGTTCGCGTTCCGGCCAGTGGGCCAGCGCCTGCGCCAGGGCTTCCATGCGGGGATCGGTTTCGTTGCGCCCCAGGGTATGGGCAGGGCCGCGCAGAACCAGCAGGCCCGGCCCGGCCATGTGCGGATCGCCAAAGCCTTCAGGCAGCGGCGGCAGGCCGCCCGGCACATCCGCTCCGGTATGCAGCTGTCGCCGGGCTTCGCCGGCGGCAACCCAGATGAGGCGGGAGCCTTCGTGCAGCCCCAGCCCCGTATAGTCCAGGGTGTCCGCGCTGGTCTGGGTAATGAAGTGCAGGTCTCTGCTGAAGTCCGTGCGCTCCAGAATGTGCCGGAAAAAGGCCGGAACATGGCGTGCCGACAGTCCCGGCGCATCCTCGTGCGCGGCCAGCAGAACATACTTGGCCAGGGCCGTCTGCGTGGTGCCCAGCAGGTGCAGAGCCGCGGTGAGCAGCTCGCGCGGGCGCCGGTGCGCCTCGTAGGGCGTATAGCGTTCGCTGCCCAGGGCCAGCAGCAGCGGATGCACGCCGGCGGCGTCCACGGCATGCACCTCGCGCACGCCTTCAAACACCTGCGGCACCAGTGCGCCCGTCAGCTCGTGGATGAAGTCGCCGAAGACCGTATCCTCCTGCGGCGGGCGCCCCACGGCCGTGAAGGGCCAGATGGCATCCCGGCGGTGGTGCACGGCCGTGACCCGGAGCACGGGAAAGTCATGCTTCAGGCTGTAGTAGCCCACGTGGTCCCCGAAGGGACCCTCGGGCTTGCACTGCGGCAGCACGTAGCCGCTGAGGCAGAAGTCCGCCTCGGCCAGGACCGGCAGCGGCAGGCCGGAAACGCGCACCATGTCGGCGCGGCGGCCGCCCAGCAGACCGGCGAAGCGCAGTTCGGAAAGACCTTCCGGCAGCGGCATGACGGCGGCAATGGTAAAGGCGGGCGGGCCGCCCACAAAGACATGCACCGGCAGCGCCTGCCCCTTTTCCAGGGCAGCGGCATGGTGAACGCCGATGCCGCGGTGTATCTGATAGTGCAGGCCCACCTCGTCCGGGGCATAGTCATTGCCGGCCAGCTGGATGCGGTACATGCCCAGATTGGAGGCATCCAGCCCCGGCCGGTCCGGGTGTTCGGTATAGACCAGCGGCAGGGTGATGAACGGGCCGCCGTCGCCGGGCCAGCCCACCAGCTGCGGCAGGTGGGCCAGGTCGCAGCGGCAGTGCAGCACAGGCACATCACCCTTGTGGCGCAGGCGCGGCTGCATATGGCTCAGGGCCGGCAGCAGCCTGAGGGAGCGCAGGGGATGGCGCAGGGCCTCCGTGGGATCGGCCTTGGCGGCCAGCACGCCTTCCACGGCCCGCAGGGTATGGCGAAAAATGTAGTGCAGGCGTTCCCGCGTGCCGAAGAGATTGGCCAGCATGGGAAAACGGGACCCCTTCACCCGGGTGAAGAGCAGGGCCGGCGCGCCGGCGGCAAAGGCCCGGCGCTGTATGGCGGCCAGTTCCAGCCTGGCGTCCACTTCCACATCAATGCGCCGGAGCTGTCCGTGCCGTTCCAGATCGGCTACGCAGGCCGCCAGTGAAGCGTATGCCATCAGCAGCTTCCTTGTGGTGATGTCTCGGCCTGTACGGGCGCCAGGGAGCGGCGTCCGGCCAGAACTTCCCGAAAATGGGCCAGCATGAGGCCGTGGTCAAAGCAGAGCGGCGCGGGCAGGGCATCCAGAGGATACCAGGCGGCACCGGCGGCATCGTCGCCGGCTTTCAGGGCCTGGGGATTGCGTGCGCGCCCCACGAAAACCGTGCTCATGGTATGCTTGCGCGGATCGCGGCGGGGATCGGAATAGACGCCCAGCAGACCGGTCAGCTCCACATCCAGCGAGGTTTCCTCGCGCATTTCGCGGCGGGCTGCTGTTTCCACCTGTTCGCCCTCGTCCACAAAGCCGCCGGGCAGGGCAAAGCCCAGCGGCTCATGGGCGCGCCGGATGATGACCACACCGCGTTGCGGGTCGTGGATGATCACGTCCACCGTGGGGACAGGATTGGCATAGACGTCATAGGACTGCTTGCAGACAGGGCAGATGACCGTTTTGTTCATGATGACCTCGTGGGCATGATGGTACGTCAGCCTTGAACGCCCTGCAAGGACGGCAGGGGGGAGAGGGGCGGTTTTTCTTGACCCGGCGTCAGGGCCTGTCCGGGGCATCCTCCAGGGTGAAGCCGGCGGCGGCGAGCTGCTGCGGGGCAACGGCGCCGCTGCGCAGCAGACGCAGACGCCGCTGGCCCAGGGGTTCCACAATGGTGGAGGGCAGCCCCCCCTGTGGCAGAGGACCGCAGACAAGGATGCCGTCGTGGGCGGCGTCAAGATGCTGCAGCAGGGCCGGCGCCAGTTCGTCAGCCGTGCGGGCCGCGGGCTGCCCGCTGAGGTTGGCGCTGCTGCAGGTGAGGGGCATGCCGGCCAGACAGGCCAGCCGTGCGGCTGCGGGATGGGGAGTAAGGCGGACGGCCATCTTGCCGTCCGGACCGCAGACCTGCGGCGGCAGGGCGGCACGACATTGCGGCAGGACAGGCAGCAGGATGGTGAGGGAACCGGGCCAGAAGCGTTCCCGTAGCAGGGCGGGTGCCTCGTCAAGCCGTACAACGGCAGCCAGCTGATCCATACTGCCTGCCAGCACCGGCAGAGGGCGCTGGACGGGACGATGCTTGAGCTGATACACCCGCTGCACGGCAGCGGCATCCATAATGCGGCAGCCAAGGCCATAGAAGGTTTCGGTAGGAAAGGCCCAGACACCGCCGGCGGCAAGACCGGCAGCAGCCGCGGCCGCATCGTCGGTGCGTCGGCAGGCCATGGGGCGGGAGACAGCGGAGAGAGGGGAGGAACACATGGCAGGCAAACCCTTACGAATTGTATGTGTGGGAAAACTGCGGACATCCTTCTGGAAGGAGGCGGCAGCGCATTACAGCCGGCGCATCGGCCGCTGGCGTCCGCTGGACGTGACGGAAGTGCGCGATGGCGATGCCGGCCTGGACACGGCGCAACGCAACAGCCAGGAAGGGCGGCGTTTGCTGGAGGCCCTGACCCCGCAGGATGTACCCATTGTCATGGACGAGCGGGGCAGTGCCCTGACCTCGCGGGAATTTGCGGACCTTTTGCGCAAGCTGGACCTGGATGCCACGGGACGCCCCTGCTTTCTTGTGGGCGGACCATTTGGTCTGGATGCTGCCGTGCGGGCCGTGGCCCGCAGAACGCTCTGTCTTGGCCCCATGACCCTGCCGCATGAACTGGCTCGCGTGCTCCTGCTGGAACAGCTCTACCGGGCGGAGTGCATTCTTCGCAAGGTGCCCTATCACCATTGATCACAATCCCCTGAGCTTTTCCCGCAACAGGCGTGCCCGGGCCGGTCCGATGCCGGGCAGGGCGCACAGCTCCTTTTCGGTGGCGGCACGCATGGCTTCCAGGGTGGCAAAGTGTTCCCACAGCAGGCGGGCTGTAGCCGGACCAATGCCCGGCAGGCGCATGAGTTCGCCGGACAGAGCGGCCTTGCCCCGTGCTCTGCGGTGCCGCCCGATGGCAAAATTATGCGTGGTGTCTCGCACGTGCTGTAAAAAGAGCAGCTCCGGGCAGCCTTCGCGCAGGGGCAGGGGATTGCTGCGCCCGGGCAGGAAAATACGGTCCGCCACATTGCCGGCCCGGCGGTCGGCATGCCCTTCCTCATCACGGGCCTTGGCAATGCCGGCCAGGGCAAAGAGCTGCGCCTGTCCGGCTTCTTCCAGGGCACGCTGCACGGCAGCCACCTGCCCTCTGCCCCCATCCACCAGCAGCAGATCCGGCCAGGGCGGGCCGCTTTCCAGGCGTCGCCCCAGCCAGGCATGCAGGGTGCCGTAATCGTCGCCCCCGTCGGGCATGGCATAGGTACGATAGGCCGGCGGGCAGGGGCGGCCGTCCTCAAAGACCACCAGGCCCACGCGGGTCTGCCGCCCGCCGGTATGCGAAACGTCCACGCATTCGATGCGGCGCGGCGCTTCGGGCAGACGCAGGGCGCGGCCCACACGCACGAGGATATCCTCCTCGCCGCCGTGTTCGCGCCGGCGGGCTTCTTCGCGGGCATTGGCCTGGGCCATGTCCACCAGCTGATTGTCCCGGGCATGTTGCGGCGCCACCAGACGGACCGGACTGCCGCGCCGTTCGGACAGTAGATTTTCCAGCAGGAAGCGTTCCGCATACGGGCCTGCGCCGCCAGGACCGGCGGAGCCGGCAGGGGACGCTGGGGCATCCGTGTCGGCATCCTCATCCGGGGGCAGCCAGGGCAGCAGTATGCGGGGGGGCGGCACGAGGCGTTCATAATACTGATGCACAAAGGAGCGCAGCAGTTCCGGCGCATCCTCGAAGCACAGACCGCTCCAGTAGAAGGCCCGGCCGTCGGTAACGGCACCACCCCGCACAAAAACCACGGCCAGCGCCAGTCCCCTGTCAGCCGCAAACAGGCCGATGGCATCCATGTCTCCCCCGCCGGGCAGGACGGCGGCCTGTCGTTCCACCGTGCGTTCCACGGCCCGCAGCTGGTCGCGCAAGACAGCGGCCCGTTCAAAGTCCAGGGCCTGGGATGCCTCTTCCATTTCCTGCCGCAGCTGCGTGAGCAGCGGGGCGGAGCGCCCTTCCAGCAGCTCGCAGACGCGATGGACGGCTTCCTGATACTGCCGCGAATCCACCAGCCCCATGCAGGGGGCCGGGCACTGCCCCATGTGATGATACAGGCAGGGCCGTACCCGGTTTTTCATGGCCCGGTCCGAGCAGCGGCGCAGGGCAAAGGCCCGGTGCAGCAGTTTCCAGGTTTCCCGGGCAGCCAGGGCAGAGGTGAAGGGGCCGAAGTAGCGGGCGCCGTCACGCCGGGCCGTGCGCACCACCTCCAGCCGGGGGAAGGGCTGACGGATGTCCAGGCGAAAGAGCACGTACTGTTTGTCGTCCCGCAGAACAATATTGTAGTGCGGGCGGTGCTTCTTGATAAGGCCGGCTTCCAGCAGCAGGGCTTCCTTTTCCGTGGTGGTGCTGAGAAAGTCCAGGGAAACGGCATGGGCCAGCATGGCGCGGGTCTTGGCAGGCAGGCCGTCGGGCCGGAAATAGGACAGCACGCGGCGTCGCAGGATACGGGCCTTGCCCACATAGATGACGCGCCCCCGCGCGTCTTTGTACAGGTAGACGCCGGGGGTCAGCGGAATGGTGGCGGGGTCGGGGCGTTGCATGGCCGGACTATAGACGGGCCGGCCCCTCCCCGCAAGTCTGCCCGGGAACGAAAACGCACAAAGCCCGCCGAAGCGGGCTTTGTGAAGAGATGTGTCACGCCGTGCGGCGCGTCACATTAGAAGCTGTAGATGTAGGCCAGGCTGATGTCCCAGGCATCGCGAGAATCGGGGTCGCGGCCGTTGAGTTTGGCATTACCCCACACGTCGTCGCTCTTGTCCAGCCACAGGGCGATGTAGCTGGCGGTAAGGCGGATGTCCATGTTCTCGTAGATCTGGTAATCGTTGATGAGGGTGAATTCCATGGCCGTATCGTTGGTGGTCAGGTACATGGCGTCAGTGCCCAAGCCGCCGAAATTGGGCCTTCCCACAACGCTGGCCATGTCGGTGCTGTTGGTACCGCCGAAGAGGTTCACCCGGAAGGTGTGCTTCAGATTTTCCACAAAGCTGAAGTCACGCACATAGGCGCCCACGCCCCAGGTGCCCACGATGCCGTAACCCACCACGCCTTCGCGGCCCAGGTAGGGGTCACCGTTGAAGGCAAAGTTGGAGAAGGAGGTGTTGGTGTTGTTCAGGCTGACGTAGGGCATGCGTTCGGAACCGTTGCCGGTATCGTCGTCGTCACCGGAGGAGTACCAGCCGTGCAGGCCGATGATACCCCAGTCCAGCTTGTATTCGGCAAGCAGCGAAGCCAGCCAGCCGGAGCGGTTGGCGGAGCTGTCGTCGTAGGCCACGGAGCCGTAGTTGAAGTCAAAGGCCACGCGGAAGGGATCAAAGGCCACGATGTCGGCGGTGAGGCCGGCCCAGATGGCATTGCCGTAGGAGGTCAGCTTTTCACCCTTGATGCCAGGCCCAGCAGCCACCATGCCGCGCTGGAAGTGCGTAGCAGAGGTGCCCCAGGCCTGCTTGAAGTAGTTATTGGTAAAGTCGCCATCGGCAGTATCATTGCCACGCAGGGCATTGGGACCAATGGCTGCATACATGGCCCAGGGGGTCACCTTGACGCCATCAAACTTCAGGGGCAGCACCAGGCCGAACATGTCCACATTGTCCATGTAGTTGGCGCGGTAGTTGTTCACGCCGGGCTTGTCATAGCCGCCGAAGTTGTCGTTTATGGGACGCGCCCAGAAGGCGGTCAGGGCCACGTTTTCATTGAAGGTGTAGGAGGCGGTGATGCCGGCCACGTCGTCATTGAAGACCTGGCTCTGGGTGGTGAAGCTGGGCAGGGCGATACCCTGGATACCCATGCGGATCTTGAGGTCGGTGTTGGGCACCAGCCAGTCGAGGTAGGCACGCTTCACTTCCACAACGTTGTTGCCGTCAGCACCCAGGGCGCCGCCGTTCTTGGCCTGGCCCCAGCGCTGGTCGCCCAGTTCAAAGAACACGGTACCGGACAGGGATTCGGAAGCCACGGCGTCCAACTGCAGGCGCAGACGCTGTTCGGCTTCGAATTCGTCTTCGCTGGTGTTGTAACCGGTGCGGCCGTTGCCGCCGGTGAAGTTGCCGTTCTGGCCGTATTCAAAGCTCATGATCCACTGGCCTTTGACCTTGAAGTCAATGGCCTGCGCATTGCCCATGCCAGCGACGAGCATGGCAGCCGCCATAAGAAGCGTAGCAATCTTTTTCATAACAATTCCCCTCTCGGAAATTTGGTAACGACGGGATGTCGTTGAAGCCAATATAATTTTTTGAACTGTAAAAGGCAAGGCTTTTGGTCAAAAAAATTTGACTGCCAGCAAAAAAGCCCCTTTCCGGCGGAAGGGGGCTTGTTACGGTCGGGATGCTCAGTTGTTTCTGGGGGTGAAACGGCCGGTCTTGACCAGTTCTTCCACCTGCTGCACGTCCTTGTCGCCACGGCCGGACAGGTTGACCAGAAGGATATTGTCGGCGGGCATCTGCGGCGCCATCTTGATGGCATAGGCCACGGCATGGGCCGATTCCAGCGCGGGCAGAATGCCTTCGTGGCGGGAGAGATCAAAGAACGCCTGCAGGGCTTCCTCGTCGTTGATGCTGACAAAGGACGCCCGGCCGGAATCCTTCCACATGGCCAGTTCCGGCCCCACGGAGGGATAGTCCAGTCCGGCGGAAATGGAGTAGACAGCCCCGGCATTGCCGTCGGCATCCTTGAGCATGTAGGAGCGGAAGCCGTGCAGCACGCCCGGTTCTCCCTGGCAGAGGGAAGCGGCATTTTCACCGTAGCCATTGCCGATGCCACCAGGCTCCACACCGATGAGGCGCACGCTGCTGTCGGCCACAAAGCCGGAGAAGATGCCCACGGCATTGGAGCCGCCGCCCACGCAGGCCAGGCAGGCATCCGGCAGGCGGCCCGTGTTTTCCAGCATCTGGGCGCGGGCTTCGCGGCCGATGACGGACTGGAACTGACGCACCATGTAGGGATAGGGATGCGGCCCCACGGCGGAACCCAGCACATAGAACATGTCGGGATCGCGGATCCACTCTTCCAGGGCCTCGTCCACGGCTTCCTTGAGGGTGCGCTGTCCGCTGGTGGCGGCACGCACGGTGGCCCCCAGCATTTCCATGCGGGTGACATTGAGGTGCTGGCGGCGGATGTCCACCTCGCCCATGCAGATGGTGCACTCAAGCCCCAGCAGGGCAGCGGCGGCGGCCGTTCCCACGCCGTGCTGACCGGCGCCGGTTTCGGCGATGACGCGGGTCTTGCCCATGCGCTTGGCCAGCAGGCACTGGCCCAGGGTATTGTTGACCTTGTGGGCGCCGAGGTGATTCAGGTCTTCACGCTTGAGCCATATCTGCGCGCCCCCCAGGCGCTTGCTGAGGTTGGCACAGTGGAAAACAGGGGTGGGGCGTCCGGCAAAGTGGGCCAGCAGATAGTCCAGCTCCTTCAGAAAGGACGGGTCTTTCATGGCCTCGTCAAAGGCGCGGCTCACTTCTTCCAGGCGGGGTTGCAGTTCTTCCGGAACGAAGCGGCCGCCGTAGGGGCCGAAAAAGCCTTCGCTGTCGGGAGCGGCACAGGGGGTGGCAGTGCTCATGCGTTCTTCTCCTTGAACTCAGAATAATATAGTCTCTTGGGACCATTGCCCTTTTTGCCCCCTGTCGTCAAGACAAGGCAGGAAAAGGGCCGTGCCGGCCATTGAGCTTCCGGGGCTTTTTGCCTACCATGCCAGCTTTCGGAGGGTAGCGATGCTGGAGGAAAAATTTACGGGCAAGGGCAAGGTTTTGCTGCTGGCCGGCGGCGGCAGGATATATACGGATGTGGCCGCGCGCTTTGTGCGCAGCGAGCGCAGCCTGGAAGACATCGTGGCGTCCCCCTATTCCCGGCAGATAGTGGAGAACATTCTGGCCAGCGGGCACCGGGCGGCGCTGGAATTCGATTTTTTTCTGTTTGGCGTGGAGGGCTATTCCCGTGTGACGGAGACGCAGCTTGTGCGCAAGCGCATGGCCTCTTACCTCATCAAGTCCGGCCGGGCGGAGCTGGGAGGAAAGCGGCGCTTTTCCGTGGTCTATCCGCAGCGCGTGCGCGATTTCAGCGCCAGCGTGACCCTGCCTGACGGGCATGAGACCCGCCTCAGCGGGCGCGACCTGGCCGAGCTTTCCCGTCAGTGGTATGACGCCGGGCTGGAAGCCGGCCTGCCGGAAGAGGACCTGCGCTATCTCAAGCCGCAGGCCACCGAATTCAAGGCCATCATCGGCATGAACGCCCATGCCCTGCTGGACTGGTTTGCCATACGCTGCTGCCGCAATGCCCAGCATGAAATACGTCATCTGGCCACGCAGATGCTGCGGCTGTGCCGCGAGGCCGCACCGGACCTTTTCCGTCAGGCCGGCCCCAGTTGCGTGCAGCTGGGCTACTGCCCCGAAAACCGCCTGCAACACCCGCGCTGCCGGGGGCATGTGCTGACCCGTGACGAGGCCATGCGCATTTTGCGGCAGCACGGCGGCGGGCACATGCCGGAAGCTGACCTGCCTGACCAGGGCTAGAGGGCTGGCCCTCCGCCGTGCGGGGGGCTTTTTCCTACAAAAAAACACGGCCCGCAGGGACAATGCCGTGCGGGCCGTGTGGCGTGGCCGTCTGGTGGAGGCGGGGGGAGTCGAACCCCCGTCCGAGAATATTCCACGCGAAGCGTCTACAGGTTTAGGTCAGGAACAGTTCTCGCTCTGCCGGTGGCCCCTGACCGGGCGCGGCAGAACCAGCCCGCCGGTAACCTCCTCGCGACAATCCCCGGCAGGCACCGGACGTCGCCAGCCTGATGCAGTGTCGCCAGCCGGACGTATCAGGCATCGGTCCGTCTGACGTGACCGTCTATGCGGTCAGGAGCCACGCCGACTAGGCAGCGTAGGCGTATTCGTAATCGTTGTTGGCAATTACTTTGTTGCCGCTTTTTACGAGGCCAGCGGCGCCTCGACCTGCAACTCCGGCTTCCACATCCCCGTCGAAACCAGTGCGCCCCCAAGGGAAAAGGGACTTCTTTCTACGCCATTTCAGCGCGTCTGGCAAGGGGGGCGGCACCGGGGGCCGTGCCCGGCCGCCGAAAGGGGAGAGACATCCCGCGGCAGAACGGCCTGCGGCCCGGCGGGGCGGTCCGCCTCATGGGTGGGAGGCTGCTTCCAGGCTGCTGGCCACGGCCTCGCCCTGCTGGCCGCCACCGGCCATGCGGGCCAGCTCGGCGTGGCGGGCGGAACCTTCCAGCGGCAGGCAGGTGGTAAAGGTGTTGCCGTCATGAATCTGCTTGCTGATCTGAAAGTGGCGGCGGGCGCGTGCCGCCAGTTGCGGCCAGTGGGTAATGAGCAGCATCTGTCGCTGCCGGGCCAGTTCATCCAGCTTGTCAGCCAGCTTGTTGAGGGTCAGGCCGCCCACCCCGGCGTCCACCTCGTCAAAGATATAGGTGGCGCTTTCGGCCGTGGGCTGCACGCTGACCAGCGCCAGCAGAAAGCGGGACAGCTCGCCGCCGGAGGCAATCTTGTCCAGCGGCTGGGGGGCCTGTCCGGGGTTGGGCGCCCAGAGGATGCGCACGCGGTCATCCTCGATGCCGGTCCACACTTCGGCGGGTGTCAGTTCGGGGAGAACTTGGACCTGTTCGGAAAAGCCCAGCTCGCGCAGCTCCGCTTCCAGCCGGCGGGCAAAGGTTTCCGCCGTGGCCCGGCGCAGGGGGCGCAGTTCGGCCAGGACGTGGCGCAGTTCCTCGGCAAGGCCGGCTTCTTCCTTGTTCAGGGCGGCAATGTCCAGGGCGCAGGCATCCAGAAAGGAAAGATTTTCCTCGATGTCCTGGCGCAGGGCCAGGATTTCGTCCATGTTGCGGCGCAGGCGCCGCTTGAGCTGGGCCAGTTCGTACAGGCGCTTTTCCACGCTGTCCCGGTCGGGAAGGTCGTCGGCAACAGGGGGGCGGCGCAGCATGTTGCTCAGGTGCGCAAGCTGATGCCGCAGGGCGGAAACCGATTCGGCATCGGCCTGCAGATCATCGTTCTGGCGGGCCATGCGGTGCATGAGGCCCTCGAAACGGCCCAGCATGTCCATGAGGCCCGCGTCCTCATCGCCGTAGAGCATGGCCAGGGCCTGATCATACTGTTCACGGGCCTGTTCGGCCTGGCGGATGGCATCGCTCTGTTCCTGAAGGCGTTCCTCCTCGCCTTCTTCGGGAGCCACGCGGTCAATTTCCTGCTGCTGCATTTCCAGCACATCGCGCTTGTCCGCCAGGGTACGCTGCTTGTCCAGCAGAAAGTCGCGCCGGGCAGCCACCTCGCGCAGGCGGGCCAGCAGATCATCCCGGCGGGTAAGCAGACTGGTATCCTCCAGTGCGCTGTCCATGAGGCGGGCCTGAAAGGCCGGTTGCAGCAGCTGTTGCTGCCCGTGCTGGCTGGTATGGACCAGCAGACGCTCGCGCAGCCCCCTGACGCTGTTCTGCGAGCGCAGACTGTCATTGACGGTGAGGCGGCTTCGTCCTGTTTCCGCCAGCAGTTCGCGGTGGATGACCAGCTCCTCGTCGTCCAGAATGAACAGGGCCTCCACCTGGGCGCGCTTGGCCCCCGGGCGCACCATGTCGGCCGAGAGCTTGTCCCCCAGCAGAAAGCCCAGTGCCTTGAGGATGAAGCTTTTGCCGGCGCCGGTTTCGCCGGTGAGCACATTCATGCCCGGCGCAAAGTCCAGCTCCATGTCCTCAATGAGGGCCAGATTGCGTATTCTCAGATGTTCCAGCATAGCGTCTCCTACTGCCTGAGGCGCGGGTCCAGCACATCGCGCAGGCTTTCGCCCAGCAGGTTGTAGCCCAGCACGGTAACAAGAATGGCCAGGCCGGGATAGAGCGAGAGCCAGGGGGCGTATTCCAGCACGGTCTTGCCATCCAGGAGCATATTGCCCCAGCTGGCCACGGGGGGCTGCACGCCCAGCCCCAGAAAGCTCAGGCCCGATTCCACCAGAATGGCCCCGGCCACGCCCAGCGTGCCGGAAATGAGAATGGGGGCCATGGCATTGGGCAGAATATGCCCGAAGAGCATGCGCCGGGTGGAGCAGCCGGCCAGGCGGGCCGCTGCCACGAATTCCCGTTCGCGCAGGCTCAGGGTTTCGGCGCGCACCAGCCGGGCCACGCCCATCCACGAGGTCAGGCCGATGACGATCATGATATTGGTCAGGCTGGGTTCCAGAAAGGCAATGACCGCCAGAATGAGAAAGAAGGACGGAAAGCAGAGCATGATGTCCACGCCGCGCATGATGACCTCATCCACCCAGCCACGAAAATAACCGCTGACGAGACCCAGCACCGTGCCGATGGTCAGGGAGATGCCCACGGCCACAAAGCCCACCCACAGGGAAACCTGCCCGCCGTAGAGCAGGCGCGAGAACACATCCCGGCCCAGGCGGTCCGTGCCCAGCCAGAACTGCGAGGACGGCGGCATGAGGATGGCGTCCAGATGCAGTTCATTGGGGTCATAGGGCGCAATGACAGGCGCCAGCAGGGCAGCCAGCGACATGGTGAGCACAATGCCCAGGCCCAGCACAAGCATGAGATGCCGCCCCAGACAGCGGCGCACACAACGCGGCATCATGAATGGTTCTCCTGTGCGGTGCGGATGCGGGGGTCGGCCAGGCCGTAGCAGAGGTCAGCCAGCACATTGCCTGCCAGGGTAAGCACGGCGCCCAGCACCAGATTACCCATGATCATGGTGTAATCCCGGGCCATGACCGCGGCATAGAAGAGCTGCCCCAGACCAGGCAGGGCAAAGATGGACTCGATGATGACGCTGCCGCCGATGAGGCCGGGGACGGAAAGGCCCAGCAGGGTGATGACCGGCAGCAGGGCATTGCGCAGGGCATGCCGCAGAATGACCGTATGCGGGGCAAGGCCCTTGGCCCGGGCTGTGAGGATATAGTCCTGCCGCAGCACTTCCAGCATGCAGGCCCGCATGTAGCGGGACATGCCCGCCAGCCCGCCGATGGTATAGACAAGAATGGGCAGGGCCAGATGGCTGGCCAGATCGCAGAACTTGCCCCAGGCGGAAAGGCTGGCATAGTCCATGGAGGTCAGGCCCGACAGGGGCAGCCATTGCAGCTCGATGCCGAAAAGCAGCATGAGCAGCAGCGCCAGCCAGAAGGAAGGCATGGCAAAGCCCAGAAAGACCAGAATGGTCACCCCCCTGTCCAGCAGGGAATTCTGGCGCAGGGCCGACAGGATGCCCAGGGGAATGGCCAGCAGCAGGGTAAGCAGCAGCGAGATGACGTTCATGCCCACGGTGAGGGGCAGGCGTTCCAGAATTTTTTCCAGCACAGGGCGCGCATCGGCAGACATGGAGTTGCCGAAGTCCAGCTGCACCAGACGGGAAAGCCAGTCCCAGTACTGCACGTAGAGGGGCTTGTCCAGACCGTACAGGGCCTCGAGACGCTGACGGGCCGCCTCGCCCACCAGGGGATTGAGCGTGGTTTCCATGTCCGTGGGCGAGCCGGGGGCCAGATGGATGACCACAAAGCTGATGACCGTGATGCCCCAGAGCACCAGCGTCATCCAGAGCAGCTTGCGCCCGAGGCGCAGCAGCAGATGCCGGCGGGGCGGGGAAGCGGGGGAAGACATGGTGGCAGGCTGCATGGCGCTATTCGGTGCGGGTCATCCACTGCCGCATGTCGCCTACCTCGCGCGCCCAGTCGGGCGAGAGGCGCAGGGAGAGGAAGCGCTGATACAGACTGTCCAGAAGCCCGGTGCACACTTCCATAAGATAGATCTTTTCCAGCAGCAGGGCATCGGGATCGTCATCATCCCCGCTTTTTTCCAGCTTGGGCGTCTTGAGGCTGCTCAGGCTGAAGTCCTCGGCCCGCAGGCTGACCTGAAAGGCCATGTCGTCCTTTTCCAGGCGCACCAGCGCGCGCGAGACCTTCTTGCCCGTGCCCAGGCCGAAGCGGGCTTCGCGCAGGGGCGAGAGCGCGCCGGAAACGGAGGCGGTTTCCTGGGCATCGCCTTCACCGCCCTGCACCACGATGCGCTGTTCCATGCTCACGGCAAAGGGGGCGCCCTGGGCATCGGTGAAGGCGCCGGGCGCCACGTCGCTCTGATACCAGAGCCAGGTCAGAAATTCCTTGCCAAGAATGCTGTCGGTGGAATCACCGTGTAGGGTTGTCATCTATCTGTCTCCTGCGGCGGGCTGCCGCATAGGGGTGACGGGGGCCGCCTGTACCGCGGCGACGGGCGGGGCGGCAGGCGGGGCGGCAGAAAGCGGAAAGGGGATTGCCCGGGGCTAGCTGCCTGCGGCAAATTCCGTGGGTTCCAGCCGGTCAAGCCGGCTCATGTCTGCCTCATTCAGCAGGCGTTCGGCCAGGCTGTAGGGGGTGAGCTGTTCCAGGTGCAGGTCAAAGCTCTGGAGGAAAAATTCCATGAACAGGTCGATCATCCTGCCCTGGGTGGAGGCAAACCAGACCTCGTTGCTGACCGTATTCCAGAGCACATTGAATTCGGCCGGCACCGGCAGGAAGCGCTGGCGCAGGCGGAGCAGCACCTGTTCCTTCAGCTCTTTCCGGCGTTCACGGGAGATGAATTTCTTGCCCTGGGCCTCCATGCGTTCCTTTTCGTCCCGCAGGGCCAGGGCCAGGTGCTTCTTGATGACGCCGGCAGGGATGCGCCGCGTGTCCAGACGCAGGGAAAAGATCAGATAGGCCCCCTTCTGGGGCGGGGCCGTGCGCCAGGTGCTGTCCAGCATGTCTTCAAAGCAGACCCAGCCGTGGGCCTGCATTTCCGGCAGCTCGTCGATATCCTGAAAGGCATACTGGCGGAGCTTGTCCGGTATGCTCTGCCACTGGTCGTCGGTCACCGGGTCCAGCACCCGGAAGCGCGTGAAACTGCAACTGGAATTGACAAAACCCATGAAAGGCTCCTTGACAGGAAGCGGTTGCGAGGACGAAAGGCAGGGGCCGCCGCCGTTCCGCTGACGGAAGCGGCCGTGCTCTGTTGTACGCAGGCGCGGCCGTTCTGGCAAGGCATGTGCCTGTCCGGCAGTTTCCCGCAGTCCGGCAGAATACCGGCGGGAGCGGCCCTACAGGGTGTGCACGGCAGGTGCGGCCGGCAGGGGAACGTCCGCACCATAAAGGCGCAGACGCTCCGGCGCTCTGTCCACACGGGCAAACTCAAGACAGAGCTTGCGTGCCGCCCTGGGGGGCACATCCAGCTGACGGGGGAAACTGTCGGCAATGACGGGATCATGGGCAAAGCCGGCAGCATCAATGAGCATGACATTCTGGGCCGCGGCAAGATCGACAAGGCGCACGGCACGGTCGCCGTCGTTGTGGATGCCCACCATGATGCGCACCTGGCCGTCAGCGGGCTGTTCCACCGTCAGGACACTGACCCGCACAAGGCTTTCCAGCTCCTGCCGCCGGCTGATGCAGCGGGTGTCATCGCGGTCATCCAGTTTTTTCTGCATGCTGTTCACGCCCTGCTGGATTTCGCTGCCCAGACTTTCAAGCCCTCTGCCCACCGCGTCCAGCATGCCGGAAACGGCCTTTTCCAGGTTGTTGCGGTTTTCTTCCCAGCTCTGCCCGGCACAGGTGCCAGCCGGCAGAACCATGCAGAACAGCAGCACAACGGCAGACAGCAGGCGGGAAAAACGTGGCTTCATGGTGCGGCTCCGGATGGATGCGGATGGGGGTATCCGGTTGGGGGAACGGGTGGAACAGCAGCGCGGCGGCTCCTGCCGGTGCGCGTGGTTCAGCATCCGGCCGATGCCGGCAGCAGCAGGCGGCGCAGGGCCGGAATATCCTCGCACAGGTAATCGGCGCCGGCCGCTTCCAGCTCCTGCCGGCTGCCGTAGCCGTAGAGCACGCCGGCACAGGCCATGCCCACGGCATGGGCGCCGTCCACATCGTGATGCCGGTCGCCGATCATGAGGCAGCGGCGCAGGTCCGTCACGCCGGCAAGGGCCACGGCATAGCGCAGAACGTCGGTCTTGTCGTGGCGCGGGCCGTCCAGCTCCGCACCGGCCTGCACGTCCAGCAGGGGGGCCAGGCCGAAGTGGGCCACAATGGTGCGGGCAAAGGTTTCCGGCTTGGCCGTGGCCAGGTGCACAGCAATACCGGCCTGGCGCAGGTCGCGCAGCAGGTCGGCAATGCCGTCATACACGCGGTTTTCGTACATGCCCTGCTGGGCGTAATACTGGCGGTAGATGCGCAGGGCGGTCCGGGCCTTGTCCGGCTCGCCGGGGAAATAGGTGGCAAAGGATTCCAGCAGCGGCGGGCCGATGAAGAAATGCAGACTCTGGCGCGGCGGATGCAGGCCAAAATGCCCCAGCGCCTTTTCCACGCCATTGAGAATCCCCGGCGCCGAATCCGTCAGGGTGCCATCCAGATCAAAGAAGCAGTGGGCAAAGGGAAGCTGCACGACAACCTCGCAGGGCTTGGGAAGACGACGACCGCCCCGTACCGGAAACGGCGTCAGGCGGCCGGCACGGGAAGGACTGCCGCACGCGTGCGTCGGACACACAGGCGGGCAGGTCCTCCGCAGGACAGGCCGTGACGGCAAAGCGGTACGCGGGCCGGGCAGGCGTCAGTTGAACAGGCCGCCTTCCGGCTGGCCGCTCTTCAGGCGGTCTTCCACATCCACGCCATCCGGCGGCGTGAAGCGGAAGGTGCTGGCCGGCATGCCCGCATTGGACTTGAATGCCGAAAAGGTCACATCATTGTGGTTGCCGTAGAAATCGATGATGTCGGCGCGCAGGATGAGGTGGCTGCTGTCCACCCAGAGGAAGGCTTCCACCATCTGCGTGGACGGTTCCTTGGGGTAGAGGTGCAGCTTGCGCAGGCCGTTTTCCGTGCCCTCTTCCGTGATGTCAAAGTCGCGGTCCAGGGCAGACTGGCCGGTGAGCACCTGAATGATGCTGCGCGAGTCCTGCACCAGATCGGGAGAGTAGCGGTAGGCCACTTCCTCGTCGGGCAGATAGTCCCAGATTTCCTTTTCCGTCACCACCAGAAGTTCGGGGCTGGGGCTGGTGGTTTCCCAGCGGATGAGCAGCGGCTTCTTGAAGCGCAGCGTACCTGTGCGCGTTTCGGTATTGCCGCTTTCCTTGTGCAGGAGCTTCTGCTCAAAGGATGCGGAGAAACTTTCCAGCGTCCTGTAGCGTTCCTTGATGCCGTTGACAAGAGCCGAAGGGGCGGCCAGGGCGCTGTGAACGCTGCCGAGGACAAGGGCCAGAATGAGAAGGGGAAGAAACCTGCGCATGCTGTTCTCCTGAAGAAAGGGGGGCAGACCGGGACGGCTGCCCTGCCGGGAAAAACCTACTTGACCACGGTTCGCGGCTTGCTGCCCGAGGCCGGGGGCAGGATGCCGTCCTGCTCCAGCTGTTCCACAATGCGCGCGGCCCGGTTGAAACCGATGTTGAAGCGGCGCTGCACCAGCGAAATGGAGGCCTTGCCCTGTTCCAGCACAAAGGCCTGTACGCTGGCATACAGGGGGTCATTGGCGGCATTGCCGCCCCCCGTTCCGCCGCGGCCGTTGCCGGTATTGGCCGCTTCCAGCCCCCAGGTGGCAAAGTCCACCTTGTAGGAGGGGCGCTGATGGCGCTTCCAGTATTCCACCACGCGGTGCACTTCCTCATCGCTGATATAGGGCGCATGCAGGCGTTGCAGGCGGGCGCCGCCGGACTTGAAGAGCATGTCGCCCTTGCCCAGCAGATGTTCCGCCCCCACCTGATCAAGAATGGTGCGCGAATCATGGGAGCCGCTGACCTGAAAGGCGATGCGGCAGAGGAAGTTGGCCTTGATGAGGCCGGTCACCACGTTGACGCTGGGACGCTGGGTGGCAAAAATCATGTGAATGCCCGCCGCACGGGCAAGCTGGGCCAGACGGACGATGCTGGTTTCCACATCGCGGCCGCAGGTAAGAATGAGGTCCGCCATTTCGTCAATGACAATGACCAGATAGGGGATGGGTTCCAGATCCCCCAGGTCCGGGGGCAGGTCGCTGCCGTAGGAGGCCAGCTTCTGATTGTAGCCCGCAATATTGCGCACCCCCAGGCGGGCCATGGCGTCAAAGCGGCGGTCCATTTCGTGCACTGCCCAGTCCAGGGCATTCTTGGCATCGGCAATTTCCTTGACAATGGGATGCACAAGGTGCGGCTCGCCCTCATATACCGACAGTTCCACGCGCTTGGGGTCCACCAGCAGCAGCTTCATGTCCTCGGGCTGGATGCGGTAGAGCAGGCTCACCAGCAGACTGTTGAGGCAGACGCTCTTGCCCGCGCCCGTGGCGCCGGCCACCAGCAGATGGGGCATCTTGGTCAGGTCGGCCAGCACGGGCTTGCCGGCAATGTCCTTGCCCAGCACCATGGTCAGCGGGCCGCAGCCCTTGCGGAAGGCATCACTGGCCACCAGCTCGCGGAAGTTGACGATTTCACGCTCGGCATTGGGAATTTCGATGCCCACCGTGTCCTGCCCCGGAATGGGCGCCTGGATGCGCACGGCAATGGCCTTGAGCGACAGGGCAATGTCCCCGCTCAGATTGGCAATGCGGCTCACGCGGATGCCGGGCGCCGGCCGCACCTCGTACATGGTCACTACCGGGCCGGGGGTCACGCGCACCAGCTCCGCCTGAATGTCGAAATCATGCAGGCAGTCCATGAGGGCCTTGGCCCTGGCGGGAATGTCCTGATGGCGGTCAGTGGCAGGTTCCGGCGGAACGAGCAGGTCCAGACCGGGCAGGGGAATGGGCGCCTTGCGGCCCAGTGCACCCATGACCTTGCGGGTGACGGTCCGGGCCAGGCCGGGACCGCCTGATGAGGCTGCCGGGGAGGCTGCCGGCCGGGGCGCGGGGGGCGGAACCTCCTGCGCAGTGACATCAAGCACCTCACCTTCGCGAGGTGCGGCGGTCACAGCAACGCCGGGCAGGGGATCGGCCTGCGGCGTGGCGGTGTCGGCAGCCGGGGCGGGAGCGTCAGGGTCCAGGGGGACGTCGGGCGGAAGGGCGGATACTTCGGGGGCAACGGGCGGGGCCGTGTCATCCGCAGGCATGAACAGATCATCACGCGAGGGATCATCATGGTGCGGCGCCCGTTTTTCCGTGCGGCTGCGGGGCTTGCGGGAGCTGCGGCTGGCGGTCTCGTCATAGACTTCCGGCATGGCGTCATCCGTGACGGGGCGGATATTGCCCAGCTTGTCGCGCAGCCGGCTCCAGAAGGAGCCTTGCGCCGTGCTGCGGCTCTTGTCACGCAGGGAGCGCAGGGTCTGCAACAGCGATCGTCCGGCACCGGGAGCCTTGGCCGCCGCGGCCTCGCGGGTGCCGGCGGACGGTGCGGCGGAGGAAGCATGCTGCCGGAGGCGGCTGCTGAGATTCTGGGTCACCAGGGATGCCAGCGAGAACCAGGAAATGTCAAAGCACAGCTGTAAGCCGATGAGCAGCACAAACAGCCAGAGCAGGGCCGATCCCACGGGGCTGAGATACAGGCTGGTATTGCTGTAGAGCGAATTGCCCACCATGCCGCCGCCGCGGATGTCGCCCAGGGAAATATCCAGGGCGGATCCCGCCACCAGCAGGACAACGGTGAGCAGAAAGGTGCCGCACCAGCGCCACCAGTGCAGCGCATAGACCGGCGAGACATAGGCCGCCCCCAGGGCGGCAAAGAGAGCCGGCCAGAGAAATGCCCCGATGCCGAAAACATCATTGAGCAGTCCTGCCGCATAGGCGCCGAACAGTCCGGCGCTGTTCTGCACCTCGCCGCCCCGGCTCACCACGTGGTTGAGGCTGGGGTCGTTGGCGTCAAAGGTGACGATGCTGAGCAGGAGCAGCAACGCCCAGAACAGCAGAAAAAGCCCGAAGAGTTCGCGGCCGAATTTGCGAGGCATTTCCTTGGCCATGGCAGATGCGGTGTCTTATTCGCGCCCCAGGTATTCCCGGCTGCGGGTATCCACCTTGATGCGGTCGCCCGTATTCACAAAGATGGGCACCTGCACCACGATGCCGGTTTCCAGGGTGGCGGGCTTGGTCACATTGCTCACGGTGTCGCCCTTGGCGCCGGGTTCGGTATCGGTCACTTCCAGCACGAGGCTCAGGGGAATGTCGATATCCAGCGGCTTGCCCTTGTAGAGCAGCACGCGGCAGGTCTGGCCGTCCTTGAGGAAGCCTTCCTTGCCGTCGGTGATGGTGGTGGCCATTTCCAGCTGTTCGTAGGTGGTCATGTCCATGAAGACCAGCTCGTCGTCCTGACGGTACAGGAACTGCATGTCGCGGGTTTCCATGTCGGGCTTGCCCACCTTTTCGCCGGAACGGAAGGTGATGTCCTGGATGCGGCCGGTGAGGATGTTCCGCAGCTTGGTGCGGACCATGGCGCCGCCCTTGCCGGGCTTGAAGTGCTGGAAGTCGACGATTTCGTAGGGAATGCCCTCGACTTCGATCTTGAGACCTTTACGGAAATCGGTGGTGGAATACATGAAAGACTCCTCTTGCGTCATCAGGCAGCGGCAGGGAAGGGATTTGCCAAACGTGCTGCCACAGGCTACAATGGTAAATGAATTTGTTATCTTGAATCAAGGGCTGCGCCCTGTCAAGTTTGAACCCGGAGGACGTCGCATCATGCCCACCCTTGTGCTTGAGCACACCGTCTACACGCTGGGACAGCTCCTGAGCGTGGAAAAACCGCAGATTGCCCTGGCCGGCCGGTCCAATGTGGGCAAGTCTTCCCTGGTCAACGCCCTGGCCGGTCAGAAAAACTTGGCCAAGGTCAGCGCCACGCCAGGCAAGACGCGCTCCATCAATTTCTATCATGTGCAGCCGCAGGACTATTATCTGGTGGACCTGCCCGGCTACGGCTATGCCCGCGCCAGCCATGCGGAGCGGCGCAGCTGGGCCGCGCTGCTGGAAAAATACCTGTCCTCCTGCCGGCATCTCCGGGCACTGGCCCTGCTGCTGGACAGCCGCCTCACCCCGCAGAAGCTGGACCTGGAGCTGTCGCACTTTGCGCGGGAATGCGGGTTGGATATCCTGCCCGTGCTGACCAAGGCCGACAAGTGCACCCAGCGCGAGCGGTCGGCCAGGGCTGCCGAGTGGGCGGATATTCTGGGCATCCGGCCCAGCATCACCTCGTCCAGCAAAAAATCGGGCATACGGGAACTGTGGCTGCGCCTGCATCAGACAGCGGGGGTGACAACCGCGGCGGACGGCAGCCCGGACCGCAACGATGATCGCCCCAGCCCCAACCACAGCCCGGACCGTGCGCCTGGCGTAGCGGTGCCGGAAAGCGGCAGCAGCCCTGCCGCAAGGAGAAAAACGGATGACTGATTCCCTGCATACGGGCCTGACGGGGCAGCGGCAGATCACCGTTACCGAAGACATGCTGGCCTGCCGGCTGGGCAGCGGTCTGGTGACGGTCTATGCCACGGCCATGATGATTGCCGGCATGGAGGCCACCGCCGTGGCTTCCGTGCAGCCCTTCCTGCCGGAAGGCATGACCACCGTGGGCACCCGCGTGGATGTTTCGCATGTGTCGGCCACGCCCTGCGGCATGACCGTCTGTTTCGAGAGCGAGCTGACCCATATTTCCGAAAACGGCAGGGGGCTGACCTTTCGCGTGGCGGCCTATGACGAGGGCGGTCTCATCGGCGAGGGGCAGCATGAGCGGGTAGTGGTCCAGAAGCAGCGCTTTGAGGAGCGTACCCGTAACAAGGCCCGGGCCTGATCCGGCCTGCCGGGAGTGCCGTCCGGCCCTGGCCGGCACAGGCGGCAGGGCGTCAGCACTGTCCGGAAGCCACAAGCCGGCGGACGGACCCGCCGTGACGGCCCGGGCGCGAAGCCGTGGCAGGGAGCGGATCAGACTCAGGAACGGGCGGCCTGTGGCCGTATCAGGCGGCAGAAGCAGATCATGTCTTCCAGCAGGCAGCCGTCCTCCACAATGGGCTGCGGGTAATTGTCCCGAAAAAAGCCGCGCCGCACAAAGGCCGGACGGAAACCGCACTTGCGGTAAAAGTGTTGCATGGCCGGGGTATCGCCCGTGCCCACCAGCATGGCGTCGTGGCTGCGGTCATAGATGCCGCACAGGCGCATGAGCAGCTGCCGGGCAAACCCATGCCCCCGAAAGGCCGGAGCCGTGACCAGATTCCGACATTCGCAGACCGCCTTGCCGGCCAGAAAGGGCGCCAGGCGGGCGCCTTCGGTGCCCGGGGCAAAGGCCGCGCTTTCATCCGTGATGGCTGCCAGACTGACGGGCTGTCGCTTCTGGTAGAACAGGCCGTACAGCTGGCAGCGGTCCAGATAGCGGGCAATCATGGCCTCGCTTTCGTCCGCCAGCAGAAGCAGGGGCAGAAAGCGCTCGCGCCGGACGCGGATGCGCCGCAGGCGCAGGTCGGGCAGCAGCGGTACGGGGCCTGACAGGTTGTCAGTGGCTGCCCGGAGGGGGGCGTCAGAGGCGCATCTGGGCATCGCTCACTCCCAGAGCCTGAAGGCGCAGGAAAACACGGGCGCAGGCCTCGGCATCGGAACCGGCATGATGATGGTTCAGGGGAATGCCGAAATAGGCACAGACGCAGGACAGCGTGCGCGATGGCAGGGGCAGGCTGCGCCGGGCGCCCTTGAGGGTGCAGTAAAAGGGCTGGCGCGGCTCGGGAATGCCGCTCGCCCGGCAGCTGGCCTGCAACACGCGGTGGTCAAAGGAGGCATTGTGCGCCACAAACCACTGCGCCCCGTGCAGGAATTCCTCCATGCGCGGCCAGAGCTGGGCAAAGGGCGGTGCATCCTTCAGCATGGGCCAGGTGAGGCCGTGAATGTCGCTGAACAGCACGCGCGCGGACGGCGGACGGATGAGCGCATAGAAGTGGTCCGTCACCTGGCCGTTTTCCAGACGTGCCATGCCCACGGCGCAGGCCGAATGCGCTGCCCGGCCGGCCGTTTCAAAGTCAATGGCAATACCGACGCCTGCGGGCACGCTAGCCCCTTGCCGCCGCGTCAGCCGCCTCCGTGAGGCGGGCCAGAATGTACTGGGCCATGTTTTCGTCGTCCTCGTCCAGGGTCAGGCAGCAGGCATCGGCACCCATGAGGCCCTTGGGCACAAAGTCGCCGATATTGTCGGGGTCCGTAACCATGTCCGCGTAGAAGCAGACGGACAGCCAGCGGTTTTCCGGGTCGTCATCCACCACATCCACCAGGACAAAGAGTTCGCGTTCCTTCTGGGCCGCATGACGGGCGCGCAGGGAATAGCTGATGCCCGGGCGGGACTTGAAGGACAGGGTCACGCCATCCCGCTGCGCCAGAAAGGCGGCAAACTGCTCAAAGCGGGGACGGGCGCCGATGGGGTCCACCGTCCAGTTCTGGAGAAGGGTCTGCATTTCCTGCGGGTATGCTGCACTCATGACGGTCTCCTTGTGTCGTGCGGCCAGCTGGTCGTGCGGTTGAATAGCCGTTTTCTGTAAAACATGCCTGCCGCGGTGCATCTTGTCAAGGCGTTGCGGCGTCTGGCCTGTGTTTCCGGGCGGGTGTTGCAGTCCGTAGCAGGGAACAGTGCAACAACACCCCTAGCCGCCGCAGACCTTGCAGGGACGGAAGCCGGCGGCTCTGGCCTCGTCCGCGCCGGAAAAGGTCCGGCTGCTGCCCTTGCTGTTGTAATAGCGGCAGGAGGCATTGTGGAAGATTTTGCTGCGGGGATTGCCCCGAAGTCCCTGGCTCACCTGATGCCCCGGTGCGGCCCGGTCCTGAGCCGGTGCGGACGCTTCCGTTGCGGCGGCCGGGGCCTTCTGGGGGGCGGCTGCCAGCGTCAGACAGGGAGAGAAGAGCAGGGGCAGGGCAAGCAGGAGGGAACAGAGGATGTTCAGGATGTTCATGGCATGGCTCCTTGGCAGCATGCAGTGCTGTGTCCGCAGTATCCCCCAAAAACGGAGAACTGTCCACGGTGGCCGCAGGTAAAAGACGGAACGGCATGTGCCCGTGCAGAAGCCACCAGGCTGCACCCTTCTCTGACGCGCTGCCGGGGACGGGAAGGCCCCAACGGTGCGCGGCAGCGCATACCGCACCCGGCGCGGGGGAACACGCGAAAACGACAGCGCCGGCAGCGCGGTTTCGCAGCGGAACCGGCCGGCAGTCCCGGCAGCCGTCAGCCCGGCGGGGAAGGGCGGGCGCTCTTTTCCGTCCCGGGGCTTTGCGCTATGCTCCGTCCGCCGTTGTGCCGCGCCAGCCGGACGTTTTCCGTCGGACTGGTCCGCCTGCGGCGCTCTGTCTGTGCCCTCCGGCCGCCGGCCGTTGTGGGCATTCCACCAGCCGCGCAAGGAGTTGCCATGTCGTCCCGTATCAGCTGTCTTCAGCAAGGTCCGCTGCACATTCTTGAAAACCATGCCGTGCGCCGGGGACCGGTGCCCGACTTTCTGCGGCAGCCGGCGCTGGAAGGCGTTCAGGCCGTGCACGCCGGCATGCCGGGCCATGCCCCCACGCCGCTGGTTTCCCTGCCCGGGCTGTCCCGCGCGCTGGGGCTGGGCGGTATCTGCATCAAGGACGAGTCCTCGCGCTTCGGGCTGGGGGCCTT
The DNA here is from genome assembly GCF_944324505.1 of uncultured Desulfovibrio sp. NCBI lineage: Bacteria > Pseudomonadati > Thermodesulfobacteriota > Desulfovibrionia > Desulfovibrionales > Desulfovibrionaceae > Desulfovibrio > uncultured Desulfovibrio sp. The sequence goes on along the minus strand of NZ_CALUWO010000004.1, from coordinate 83,052 downwards.
TAAGGGGCTGGGCAGCTGCTATGCCGTTTTTCGCGCTGTCTGCCAGCGGCTGGGGCTGGATCCGGCCAGGACCACGCCTGCCGACCTGCGGCGCCCCTGCCATGCCCGGCAGCTGGAGGGGACGGTTTTTGTGACGGCCACGGATGGCAACCATGGCCGGGGAGTGGCCTGGGCAGCGGCCATGCTGGGCTGTGCGGCCGAGGTCTACATGCCCGCCGGTTCGGCGGAGGTGCGCGCCCGGGCCATACGGGAGGCGGGCCGGGCCAGCGTGACCATCACGGACCTTTCCTATGACGACACCGTGCGCCTTGCGGCCCGCATGGCCCGGGAGCGGGGCGGCCTGCTGGTGCAGGATACCTCCTGGCCGGGCTATGAGCAGATTCCGGCCTGGATCGTGCAGGGCTATACCACCCTGGCCGTGGAGGCTGTCCGGCAGATGGCTGCCCAGACGGGCCGGCCGCCGAGCCACGTCTTTTTGCAGGCCGGCGTGGGCGCCATGGCGGGGGGCGTGCTGGGCTGTCTGCTGGACCACTATGCCCACAGGCCGCCGCAGTTTGTCATTGTGGAACCGGCCTCCGTGGCCTGCATCCACGATTCCCTGCTGTGGGACGACGGCCTGCCCCATGCCGTGGCGCAGCCTGGTCCGACCATCATGGCCGGCCTGAACTGCGGCGAGCCATGCCCCATTACCTGGCCGCTGCTGCGTGATTTTGCCCGCTTTTTCATGGCCTGCCCCGATTATGTGGCGGCCGAGGGCATGCGGGCTCTGGCCCGTCCGCTGGGCACGGACCGCGCCATCATTGCCGGCGAGTCCGGGGCGGCGCCGCTGGGCGCCCTGCTGCATCTCATGTGCTGCCCTGAGCTGGAGGCGGCCCGGCACCGCATGGGCCTGGACGAGCAGGCCCTGGTCCTGCTTGTCAATACCGAGGGCAATACCGATCCCGCCCTGTATGCGCAGATTGTGGAGCAGGGGGCGTTTCCTTCCCCCTGTTCCGGCCTGCCGCCGGCCAGCGGCAGGGGAAACGACGCGCCGGCCGTGCAGGCCGGGGAACAGGAACAAGCATGACAGCGCACAATATCGTGATTTTTTATTTCCTGCTATTTCATCATGATAAAAAAAGCATTTTTCCGCAGACGCCGCATTTTTCATGAAAGCGTGATTTTTCTGCCGGAAAGGCGGACGATACCGGCAGCAGGGAGTCGCGTGCCGGAAAAAGTCCTGCTTTTGTCCTTTGTCTGGTCCGGCACAGAAAAAGCGTGATGATTTTTCCGGGGGCTTGGCCTGCTGCCGGCACCGCCCTAGGCTGAAGCCGTACCAAGACGTAAATCCCGGCGCATGGACCGGGAAGGAGGATGCGAAATGTTTCGTTTTCTGCGTGTCAACATGGCTGCCGGGACGTGTGTTTTCGAGGATATTCCTCAGGAATACGCCGGCCTGGGCGGGCGTGCGCTGACCTCCACCATTGTGGCCCGCGAGGTGGAACCCACCTGTTCGCCCCTCGGTCCGCATAACAAGCTGGTGTTTGCGCCCGGTCTGCTGGGCGCCACCAACAGCCCTAACAGCAACCGCATTTCCGTGGGCTGCAAAAGCCCGCTCACCGGCGGCATCAAGGAATCCAATGCCGGCGGCCAGCCCGGCGGCCATCTGGCCCGCCTGGGCATTCTGGCCATCATTGTGGAAGGCATGGCCAAGGAAGGCGAGTGGTGGCAGCTGGAAGTGAGCCACAATGCCGCCCGTCTGGTGCCGTCCACGGTGACGGGGCTGAACAATTTTGACGCCGTGGGCAAGCTGGTGGAAACCTATGGCAAGGAATGCAGCTATATCACCATCGGCCGCGCCGGGGAATTCCGCCTGACGGCAGCCAGCATTGCCTGCACGGACCGCGAGCTTCGCCCCATGCGTCATGCCGGCCGCGGTGGTGTGGGCGCGGTCATGGGGTCCAAGGGCCTCAAGGCCATCATCGTGAATCCCGAAGGCGGCAAGAATCATCCGCTGGTGGACGAGGCGGCTTTCCGTGATGCCTCCAAGCGCTTTGCCAAGGCGCTGGCCGGCCATCCCATCACGGGCAAGGGCCTTGCCGAATACGGTACCGCCGTGCTGGTGAACATCCTGCACGAGGCGGGCGGCCTGCCCACGGCCAACTTCACCGTGGGCCAGTTTGAAGGGCATGAGGCCGTCTCCGGCGAAACCCTCAATCGTATTACCAAGGAACGCGGCGGCGAAGGCGCCGTGGCGCACGGCTGCATGAGCGGCTGCGTCATCCGTTGCAGCGGTATTCTGCCGGACAAGAAGGGCAAGTTCCAGAGCAAGTGGCCGGAATACGAAACCCTGTGGTGCTTTGGTCCGCACAGCGGCATCAGCGATCTGGACAAGATTTCCCGCTTTGACTACATGTGCGACGACTTTGGCGTGGACACCATTGACGTGGGCGTGGCCGTGGGCGTGGCCATGGCCGGCGGCGCCATTCCCTACGGTGATGCGGATGCGGCCCTCAAGGCCGTGGAAGGCATCAGCGAAGGCACGCCGCTGGGCCGCGTGCTGGGCTGCGGCACGGCGACCACCGGCCGTGTCTACGGCGTGCGCCGCGTGCCCTGCGTCAAGGGACAGAGCCTGCCCGCCTATGATCCGCGCGCGGTCAAGGGCGTGGGCGTGACCTATGCCACCACCCCCATGGGCGCCGACCATACCGCCGGCTATGCCGTGACGGCCAATATCCTCAACTGCGGCGGACATGTGGATCCGCTGAAGAAGGAAGGCCAGATCGAACTGTCCCGCAATCTGCAGATTGCCACGGCCTCCGTGGACTCCGTGGGCCTGTGCCTGTTCACGGCCTTTGCCATCCTGGACGTGCCGGATGCCCTGCCTGCCGTGGTGGACATGCTCAATGCCAAGTTCGGCTGGCAGCTCACCGGCGATGATGTGGTGACCCTGGGGCAGCGCATTCTGTCCACGGAAATCGACTTCAACCGCCGTGCGGGCATCTCGGAAGCGGCGGACCACTTGCCGGACTTCTTCACCGACGAGCCGGTGGCGCCGCACAATACCACCTTTGACATCACCAACGACGAGTTGAAGACCGTCTTCAACTGGATCGACAAGAAGTAACGCTTCCCGGGAACCGTCCCGCACCGGCGGAGGCGGTTCCCCCCTTTTTCTTTTCCGTGCGGCGAGTGCCGCTTGAATCCCCTGTCCGGGACCGTTATGCTGCATGTCTTCGTACAGGCGCGGCCACTGGCCGCAAAGGAAGCACATATGCACATTCTGGTAAAGTTGAGCACCACCCTGCGGGACTGCGTGCCGGGCTATGACCCGGAATCCGGTCTGCGCATGGAGGTTCCGGAAGGGGAGAGCGTGGCCGGCATGGTCCGCCGTCTCGGCCTGCCGCCGGAAGAGATCAAAATCATCATGGTCAACGGACGTCAGTACGGAGCGGACCGTACCTTACGCGACGGGGACCGGCTCGCTCTCTTCCCTGCAGTCGGGGGAGGTTAGGCGTCCGTTGACCATGATGACTTCCATCCCTGCCCTGTCCTGGGCAGACCTGCGTTCCGTGCTGCTGGCCCATGTGCCGGCATCTGTCCTGCCGGAAGACAGGCCGCAGGCCCATGCGCCGCTTTTTGTGCCCCGCGTGGCGACGGAGGCCTGGGCGCGGGCACGGCGGCTGCCCCTGCGCCAGGCCATGGCCGAGCTGCTGTCCTGCCATGTATGGCCGGAACGCTTCAAACGAAATTACGGTCTTTTTGACGCGGATGCAATGCGCCGCCTGCTTATGGCACGTGTTTTTCTGGCCGGCTGTGGCGGGCTGGGGGGGCATGCCGCGTCCCTGCTGGTGCGGCTGGGCGTGGGTGCGCTTGTGCTGTGCGATCCGGACAGCTTCGAGGAAAGCAATCTCAACCGGCAGGCATTCTGCACCGAAAGCACCCTGGGACGCCCCAAGGCGCAGGTGGCGGCCCGTGCCGTACAGGGCATGGCCGGCCATGTGGACGTTGCGGCCCATGTGCTGGCGGTGAATGCGGACAATCTGCCCGGACTGCTGCACGGGACGGACGTGGTGCTGGACTGTCTGGACAACATCACGGACAAAATCCTGCTGGAGGAGGCTGCCCTGCGGGCCGGCGTGCCCTTTGTGCATGGCGGCGTGCTGCGGCATGAGGGTTTTGTGTTCCGGCATGTGCCCGGCGGAGCGCAGGCACAGGGCGCACAGGAAACGGACACACAGGCCACGGCTGCGCCGGGGCTGCGCCGTCTCTATCCGCAGGGGCAGAGTCGCCGGGAGCAGGAGGCCGCTCGTGCCGCCGGGGTCAGCGTGCTTTCCGTGGCCGGGACGGCCAGCCTCATGGTGGGGCAGTGTCTTGCCATTCTGCTGGGCCGGGCCACGCCGGGCTGCGGACGCCTGTATCATCTTGATGCCGCCCTGCCCGAACTGGAAGCCTTTGACTGGTAGGGCAGCTGCCGAAGTGCCCCGGGCGGCGTTGCCGGAAGGACAGTCGCGGCCCGCATGACCGCGCGATCACCGGTGCCTGCCTGTGCACAAGGCGTGCGGGCAACAGGCACGAGGCACAGGGGCCGCCGGTCAGCCAGGACCGCACGGCGTCTGTCGTTCCCCCGTCTTCGTCAGCGGTCCGCGCTATGCTGTTCCCGCGCTGCTGCCGCCGGGGCGGACGGTGCGTCCGGCCGCTCTTCGGCCCCTTCCGGCCGGGAGCCGGCATATTCCCAGATCACCTCGCCGGTATGTGCCGCGCCGTAGCCGCCGAGGGCATCCACCGCAGCCCGGAACTCCGCCGAGCGGATGACCTCCAGCAGGGCCAGAATGCGTTCGTCCTGGCGCAGGCGTTGCGGAATGACCAGATCGTATTCCTCCACCCCCACGGGCAGAAAATCCAGCCCCAGGGCCACGGCGGCAGAACGCACGCCCAGCCCCGCATCCGCCCGGCCGGAAAGCACGGCGGCGGCCACATTCATGTGCGTATATTCCTCGTCCCGGTAGCCGTTGAGGCGTGCGGGCGCTATGCCTTGCTGCCGCAGCAGGTAGTCCAGCAGCACGCGGGTGCCGCTGCCGCGCTGGCGGTTGATGAAGCGGATGTCCTCACGGGCCAGATCGGCAATGCCCGTCAGGCCGCGGGGATTGCCGGGCGGCAGCATAAGCCCCTGTTCGCGGTCCACAAGATGTACAAGGAAAACAGCCTCGTCCAGGGTTTGGGCAATGGCCTGGCGGTTGTAGACGCCGCTCTGGCTGTCAAGCAGATGACAGCCCGCCAGGTGGCACTGATGCCGCGCCAGTGCCTGAAGGCCGCCCAGTGATCCCACATGGGCGGAGGTCAGGCGGCAGGCGGCATGATCCTTGCGCAGAAAGCTGTCAATGAGGTCCAGGGTATTGTCATGGCTGCCGATGGCCAGCAGGCCCTGGGCCAGGGTGTGGCGGGGGCGCAGCAGTTCCACCTCCACAGGGCTGCCGGCATCGATGCCTTCGCAGGCGCGGGGAATGGTGATGATGCCGTCGGCCCGGCTCAGGCTGGTGACGGTGCCGGCCCCCCTGGGCAGGGGCACGGCCACCAGGGTTCCGTCCACATCGCCCAGCTTCACGCGGATGCGTTCCTCCATGCCCGGCCGGGAGGGCAGGGCATGACAGGGGATGGCCTGTGCCCGTTCCCGGCAGTCCGGCGCATGCTGCTGCCAGCGGGCCAGCAGAGGCAGCACGAAGCTTTCCACGGCAATGGTGGCCGAAACAGGATAACCGGGAGCGCCGATGACAGGCCGGCTGCGCACCATGCCCAGCACCGTGGGCTTGCCCGGCATGACGGAAATGCCGTGCACCAGCAGGGTGCCTTCCTGCTGGATGACCTGCGCCGTGAAGTCCCGGCTGCCGGCGGACGAGCCGGCATTGAGCAGCACCAGGTCAGCCCCGTCGTCCAGGGCTGCGTGAATGGCGGCCGCAATGGCCTGCGGATCGTCGGGCACAATGGGCCGCACGTCGGCCGTTCCTCCCGCTTCGGCAATCATGGCGGAAAAGATGAGGGAATTGAATTCCGGCAGGCAGCGGCCGGCCTGGAGGTCCTCGTCCCTGGCCTGGGCAAGGGGCACGATTTCCGAGCCGCTGGGAATGATGGCCACCCGGGGGCGGGTGAACACCGGCACGCGCAGCACGCCGCCTGCGGCCAGCGCGCCCAGTTCATAGGCGCCGATGCGCGTTCCCGGCGGCAGGATGATTTCCGTGGCTACCATGTCTTCCCCCAGCTTGCGCACATGCTGCCAGGGAAAGGCCGCCTTTTCGATGGTCACGTGCCGGCCGTCGGCTTCCGTTACCACGTGCTCCACCATGATGACCGCATTGCAGTGCGGCGGCAGGGGATGGCCGGTATTGATCCAGTGGGCCGTGCTTCCCAGTTCCAGCGTGAGGGGACGCTGGGGGCAGGCGCTGAAGGTGTCTTCCGCCCGAACGGCAATGCCGTCCATGGCGGCTCCGTGAAAGGCTGGCGAGGAGCGCCGGGCAGCCACAGGACGGGAAGTGACGCGGTGCAGGGCCGCCGTCAGGGCAACCTCTTCCTCGCTCCGGGGAGCGGCGCAGGCGTCCATGGCAGCAAACCAGCGCCGGAGCGCGTCATCGGGATCCATGAGGGTAAGATAGGCGGTACGTTTTTTTTCCATAATGGCAGTTGGGCTGAAACAAGGGAAAAAGGGCGTGGCCGGCGGGACTACAGGCTGTCGTCCAGCAGCTCCACGGAAACAATTTCATCCGCATACAGACCTTCGCGGTTTTCCGGGCAGACCACCAGGCCCTGTGCCCGGGTCAGGCCGGAGATGCAGCCCGACGGGACAGCAAGGGGCATGGCCCGCCAGCGCAGGGGTGGCAGGCCCGGTACGGGGGACTGCTCTTCCTCCGGCAGGGCCTCCAGCCGCACGCGAATGTAGTCGCGCCTGCCCTGGGCCGAGGCCAGGGGGCGCCCCAGGCGGGCCAGCACGCCGGGAGCGGCCTGCGCCGGTGCCGTCCGGCCCTGCAGGCGGGCCAGCAGGGGCCGCAGGAAGACGCGGGCGCAAATAAGCGCGCTGCCGGTATGTCCGGGCAGACCCATGAGTGCCACGTTGCCGGATCGGGCCAGAATGAAGGGCTTGCCGGGGCTGAGTGCCACCCCGTGGCAGAGCAGTTCGCTGTCGGGCTGGCTGGTGAAGACCTCCACCGTATGATCCCGCATGCCGGCCGAGGAACCGCCGGAAATGACCACCGCATGATGGCTGGCCATGAGCGTCCCCACGGTGCAGCGCAGGGCGGGGGCATCATCGCCCACCAGACCGGCCAGCGTGACGCAGGCGCCGCAGGCGCGGCACAGGGCCGCGATGCTGTGGGCATTGACATCGCGTATCTGGCCCGGGGCCGGCGTCGTGTCAAAGGGAACGATTTCATCCCCCGTGGAGAGAATGGCTATGCGGGGCTGCACATGCACCGTGACCTGCGTCTGTCCGAAGGCAGCCAGCAGGCCCAGGTCCTGCGGGGTCAGCCGGCGTCCCTGCGGCAGGCAGACCTGGCCGGCTGCGGCATCCTCGTCATGGTGCAGCATATTTTCGCCGGGGGCCACGCTGCGGGTCAGTTCCAGCAGGGTGCCGCCGGCCTGACGGGAATATTCCACCATGACCACCGCGTCCGCTCCGGCGGGCAGCATGCCGCCCGTGAGGATGCGGGCCGCCTGCCCTTCGCCCAGCACCAGGGAGCAGGCTTCGCCCATGCGGCAGTCGCCCGCGTATTCCAGCAGAGCCGGAGAGGATTCCCCCGCACCAAAGACATCCCGCGCCCTGACGGCATAACCGTCCACCGTGGAGCGGTCAAAGCCGGGCAGGTCGTGCGGGGCCGTGAAGGGGACGGCAAGGTGCCGTCCCAGGGCCTGGTCAAGGGCAATGGTTTCCGCAGACAGCGGGGAAAAGCGCTGGATATGGGCCAGCACCTCTTCCACAGATTGCAGTTTGAGAAAGGATTTCATGGTGTTACCGTTAATATTATGACGAAATATAACCGGAGTCGCCCCCTAAAAGGAAGGCAACAAAATAAGAACCTGCGTTATACGGGAAGTGGTGAGGCGATAATACATCATTCCCTGGTAGGGGAAAAGCAGGCCACATTATTATTTTTCTTCTTTGAAAGGCTATGTTGAAAGGCGTTTTAGAGGAAATATATAGACTTGCCTATCTGCGCCACTGACATCTTTTTGTATGCTACGGTATGGCTCGCCAGCAAGTTTCATGATACCAGCATAGGTATAAACGCCCTGCGTAAACATTTCAAAAAGGTGAATAGTGACACCGTTAGAATTTGATTCGGCAAGAGTTTTATTTTGGCGGGAAATATCTTGATTTCCTTTCTGCCCCATGCCTGTATAATGCAGTATATCGCCCTGCCATTCATCTTTATAAAGTGATTTTATTCTGCTCGAAATAAGAACAAGAGTATTTGTTGTGAGGGAGCGACGCATACCACCTTGTTTACTACATTTAAAAATATCGGCAAGAGTATCGCCAGATATTTTTGTTCCAATATGTAATTCATTGATTTCCATATATTATTCCTTGATAGAAAAGAGAGGTGTAGAACTTTCTGCCTACCAAAAATAACAATGCGGTAGATAAGGATTGCCCTTATCTACCGCATTGTTATTGGTAAGTAAATGCAGAATGCCTAGACCTCGAACAGCATTTCCAGGTCTTCGCGGGTAAGGGATTTCCAGGTATCCTGACCGGGGATGATGGCCTCGGCCACGCCGCGTTTGGCCTCCTGCAATTTGAGGATTTTTTCTTCCACCGTATTCTGGCAGATGAGCTTGTAGGAGAAGACCTGACGGGTCTGGCCGATGCGGTGGGTACGGTCCGTGGCCTGGCTTTCCACCGCCGGGTTCCACCACGGGTCATAGTGGATGACATAGTCGGCGCTGGTGAGGTTGAGACCCGTGCCGCCGGCCTTGAGGGAGATGAGGAAGATGGGAATGTCCGGACTGTTGTTGAATCTGTCCACCTGCTCGAAGCGGTCCTTGCTGGCGCCGTCCAGATAGCAGAAGGGCAGCTGCGTGAATTCCAGCCACTGACGGATGATGTGCAGCATCTGCACGAACTGCGAGAAGACCAGCACCTTGTGCCCGCCTTCCACGATTTCCTGGATCATGTCCTTGAAGGCATCGAACTTGCCGGAGGGCAGATTGTTGGAAAAGCCCGGCATATCCAGCTTGAGCAGGCGCGGGTGGCAGCAGATCTGCCGCAGCTTGAGCAGGGCATCCAGAATGGACATCTGGCTCTTGGCCAGGCCCTTTTCGTCCACGTCGGCCAGCACCTGGGCACGCAGCTTGCGGGCCAGCGCGGCGTAGAGTTCGGCCTGGGCCTCTTCCAGGGCGCAGCAGGTGACGCTTTCCACCTTGGGGGGCAGGTCCTTGGCCACTTCGGCCTTGGTGCGGCGCAGAATGAAGGGACGCACGCGGGTGCGCAGATATTCCAGGGTTTCCGCATCGCCGTCCTTGATGGGCTTGACGATGCCGCGCTGGAAGGCGTGCTGCGATCCCAGAAAGCCCGGCATGAGGAATTCGAACAGGCTCCAGAGTTCAAAGAGATTGTTTTCAATGGGCGTGCCGGACAGGCAGAGCCGCATGCGCGCATTGATGCGCCGCACGGCGCGGGCCGTGATGGTATTGGGATTCTTGATGTTCTGGGCCTCGTCAAGAATGACGGTATTGAATTCGTGCTTTTCCATCTCCTCCAGGTCCCGGCGCAGCAGGGCATAGGTGGTGATGATGAGGTCCGAGTTTGCGATATGCTTGAACATGCCCTCGCGGCGTGTGCCGTAGATGGTCAGACGCCGCAGGTGCGGCACGAATTTTTCCGCTTCGCGTTCCCAGTTGGGCAGCACGGAGGTGGGCACCACGATGAGGTTGGGACCATGATAGTGATGCTCCACCATGTGTTCGATGAAGGCCAGGGTCTGCACGGTTTTGCCCAGGCCCATTTCGTCAGCCAGAATGCCGCCAAAGCCGTATTCTGACAGGAAATTGAGATAGGCCAGACCTTGCAGCTGGTAGGAACGCAGGGTGGCCTGCAACTTTTCTGGAGCCGGCACGGCCTTTACCTCGCGGAAGGAGCGTATCTTTTCGCGCAGGCTGTTCCAGAAGGAGTCCGTATGCGCGCCGGGCAGGTCTTCCAGCAGGCTGTCCAGCACCGGGGCCTCAAACTGCTTGAAGCGGGTCTGCGGCGGTTTGCTGGGGTCAAGACCCAGCGCCGTGAGCTTGTGGGCAATCTTTTCCAGCCATTCCTGCGGCAGGCTGGTATAGGACCCGTCCTTGAGCTGCACATAGCGCTTGCCGCGCGTCCAGGCCTTCCATATCTTTTCCAGGGGCAGGGACTGGCCCTCGTAGTCCACGGAAATGTCCAGCGAAAACCACTTTTCCTTTTCGTTGCTCACCACCTCGGCGGTGATGGTGCTCTTGGCCGTGCGCACCTTGTAGCGGGAAAGGGCCTTTTCGCCATAGACGCGGTAATAGTCCACCAGCTTGGGGTAGGAGTCCAGCAGGAAGGAAATGGCCTCTTCCGGCTCCAGGAACCAGAGGCGGTTGGAGCGGGCCTGAAAGTCCATGGCCGCCAGATCGCTCATGAGCTGGGCTTCCTCTTCCTGATGGCGGCGCACCAGATAGGTATGCCCCTCGTAGGTATAGCTGCCGGTCTGGAAGTCGGGGTTGGGACCACTCAGGGTAAATTCGCCGTGCTTGGTTTCGTAGATATTGTCGATTTCCAGGGTGAGCAGGCTGCCTTCCTCGTCAAGGAAGAGCTTGGGATTGTAGCTGGCAGGCTGGAAGACCGGCTCCATCTGGCGCAGGAACTGCTGCGGCTCGTAGAGTTCCGAGGCCGGCAGGCGCGTCCACACCCGGTCCAGGAATTCGGAAATTTCCTCGTGCGGCACCACGGGGCGCTCGTAGATGAGGCGGCGCACCAGCGCCGGGGCCAGCCCGGTCTGCACGGGGTAGAAATTGTGCTGGTAGCAGACCCAGAGCGGCATCTGCCCGTGAAAGGTGATGGGCGCGGCTTCGGGGCTGGTTTCGTCCGGCACCTCGCCATCGCGGTTCACGATGGGCAGGGGGGGGCGGCCCTCGCGCTTGAGCAGCACGTCAAAGCAGAAGCCCGCATCGTCCAGATTGGGCTTGAGCTTGAGGGCAAAGGGTGTGCTTTCGATGCGGCAGGGCTTGTCCGTATCCTTCCAGAGCAGGTAGTATTCCCGGCGCACCGCCCAGAAGAACCACGAGGTCAGCCCGTTGGGGATTTCCACCCGGTGCCCGTAGTAATCCAGATGCTGGCCGATCTGCTTGGCCACCAGCGGCAGCTGCGGCGAAAATTCGCACCAGCTGGGATTGTTGATGATCTGTTCCAGGGTGACTTCGTTGTGCACACTGGACAGGCCGGACTTGTTCTGCCGCCCCCGGAAGAAGGAAACCAGCAGACGGCCCGGTTCCGGTTCAAAGCGGAAGATGAGATAGTGCTTGCCCGGTTCCGGCTCCATATCGGCCGAGAAGAAGGAGCGGAAGCTCTCCTTCCAGTCCGAGGCGGGCACGGGCAGGGGAGAGGATCCCCCCTGTTCCTTGCGCAGCTCTTCCAGCAGGCGCATGGTCAGGGCCGCCACGTGGCGGCACACGCCGGAAAAGGCGTCGGAGCAGTTGCACTGATGGCGCGTGCTGCGGTCGGTGATGGTAAAGGTGAGGCTGGGCGTGTAGACCTGCAGGTCCTCTCCCTGAATGATGCCCTGCACTTCCCAGGTTTCGCCTTCCTGAATATTTATTTTTTGCACACCGCCCTCGGACACGATAGGGTAGGCGGTGTCACGGATGTATTCGGGAACGACGTCATGCAGGAAGGTTTCACACATCTCCGTGATGACAGCTTGTTCGGATCGGCTCATGGATTCTCCAGCCCGTGTGTAATCGGGGAAAAGCGGGCAACATTTGGCAACAATAGCCCAAAACAAACCATAAAGGCAACAGAAGATTGGAAGCTATGTACAATGGTTATCAAAAACGGCTGGCACGCGCCCGCCTGAGCCTGCGCTGGTGGCTCTGCCGGGGACTGCTGGTGCTGCTGCTGTGCGGTGCAGGGCTGTGTGGGCCGGCGGGAGCCGGTGCGTCTGACCAGCCTGCGGGAAAGACGGTGGAAACGCCCGTGGATGGGGACCGCATCTTTTTCGGCAGCATCGGCGAGGCATCCAACCTTATTCCTTATCTCACGTCAGACTCGGCCTCGCACGAGGTGGCGGATCTGCTCTATGTGGCGCCCCTGCGTCTGAACAAGAATCTGGAGCCGGAACCCTGGGCGGCGGAGAGCTACAGCGTGGCGGATGACGGACGGCGCTATCGCTTTACCCTGCGCAAGGGCATTCGCTGGGAGGACGGCGAGGAACTGACGGCCGAGGACGTGGCCTTTACCTGGAAGCTCGTCTGCGATCCGGCCACGGCCAGCCCCTATGCCGACGATTTCCTGCGCGTCAGTTCCTTCCGGGTCATTGACCGCTATACCTTTGAGGTGCAGTACGATCAGTTCTTTGCCCGCGGCATCTTCAGCTGGATGAATCCCATTCTGCCCCGGCACATTCTGGAGGGGCAGAATATCCGCAACACGTCCTTTGCCCGCCGGCCCGTGGGTGCCGGCCCGTACCGGCTCAAAAGCTGGGAGTCCGGTTCCCGCATCACGCTGGAGGCGTCGCCCACCTATTTTCTGGGGCGTCCGCACATTGACGAGGTGGTCTACCGCATCATCCCGGACATGGCCACCATGTTTCTGGAAACGCGCGCCGGCCGGCTGGATGTCATGAATCTTTCCCCGCAGCAGTATCTGCGCCAGACTTCCGGCCCGGAATGGACGGAGCAGTTCAACAAATACCGCTACCTGGGCGGAGTCTATGTCTTTCTGGGCTTCAATATGGAGCATCCCTTCTTTGCCGACCGGCGGGTGCGGCAGGCCATTTCCCTGGCCATCAGCCGGCGCGATATCGTGAAGGGCGTGCTGCTGGGCGAGGGCGAGCCGGCCTTCGGACCGTACAAGCCCGGGACCTGGGCCTATCATCCCACGCTCAGGGCGCCGGAACGCCATGTGGACCAGGCACGGCAGCTGCTGCGTGATGCCGGCTTTGCGGATACGGACGGCGACGGCATTGTGGACAGGGACGGCAGGCCCCTTGCCTTTACCATCCTGACCAATCAGGGCAATGAGGAGCGCATCCTTGCGGCCACGGTCATCCAGAGTCAGCTGCGTGACGTGGGCATACGGGTGGAAATACGCACAGTGGAGTGGGCCGCCTTTATCCGCGAATTCGTGAACAAGGGACGCTTTGATGCCGTCATGCTGGGCTGGACCATCACGTCGGACCCGGATATCTACCAGGTCTGGCACAGCTCGCAGGCCGTGGAAGGCGGCCTGAACTTCACCCGCTACAAGAATCCCGAGCTGGACCGCCTGCTGGAAGAGGCGCGCTCCACCCCGGATCAGGAGGTGCGCAAGCGCCTCTACTGGCGCGTGCAGGAAGTGCTTGCCGACGATCAGCCCTATTGCTTCCTCTATGTGCCCTATTCCCTGCCTGTGGTGCAGAAGCGCTTCCGGGGCATACGGCCCGCGCTGGCTGGCATTCTGTACAATTTCGAGGACTGGTGGGTGCCGCGCGCCCTGCAGCGCTACCATCTTGTGCCCTAGCCCTGCTCAGGCAGCGGACATTCCCGTGCAAGAACAGATCCCCCCGGTTTCGGGGGGAGCCGTGCGGAAAGCCGTCTCATGGTTTCGCTGCCGGTGCAGGCCGGGGCCGTGTTCTTTCGGCGTTCTCTGTGCCTTCCCCGATGGTTTTGCCCGGCGGCACGGCATTACGGGCGGCAGGCGGGCACGGAAGGGGGCTTGCCCCGCGGGGTGACGCGCTCCTGCCGTTGACAAGCACCGCTTCTTGACGGACAGTCAAACAATGTCCCCGGGCGCATGCCGTGCCTGCCGGCCTTGCGGCGCCACAACGTCCTACCCTTCATGAGGCGGTCATGATCCGTATTCAGGAAATTCTCGACAAGGTTGCGGCCAACAACAGCGACGCCAATCTGGAACTGATTCAGCGGGCCTACGTCTATGCGGCCACGGCCCATGCCGGGCAGACGCGCCTGTCGGGAGAACCCTATCTTTCCCATCCGCTGGCGGTGGCCTATACCCTGGCCGACATGGGCTTTGACGAGCCGACGGTGGCCGCGGGCCTGCTGCATGACACGGTGGAGGACACCAAGGCCACCATCGAGGAAATCGACGACAATTTCGGCGAAGAAGTGGCCGACATTGTGGACGGCGTGACCAAGATCAGCCTTATCCGCTTTGAGAACAAGGAAGAGGCGCAGGCCGAAAACATCCGCAAGATGATTCTGGCCATGAGCCATGACATCCGGGTGCTCATGGTCAAGCTGGCCGACCGCCTGCACAATATGCGCACGCTGGACTTTCAGAAGTCCTACAAGCAGCGGCGCATCGCTCAGGAAACCATGGACATCTACGCGCCGCTGGCCAACCGTCTGGGCCTGTATCTGCTCAAGCGGGACCTGGAAGACCTGAGCTTCAAGTACCTTCAGCCGGATATCTACAATCAGATAGACCACTGGCTGGAAAAGCATCAGGTGGTGGAAAAGCGGATCATCGAAAAGGTGGTGGGGCTGATCCAGGACCTCCTGGCCTCCAATGGCGTGAAGGGCCAGGTCTACGGCCGCATCAAGCACAAGTATAGCATCTGGAAAAAGATGCAGTCCCAGAATCTTACCCTGGATGAAATGCACGATATCATGGCCTTCCGCGTGCTGGTCAAGGACATCCGGGACTGCTACGGCGTGCTGGGGCTGGTGCATTCGCAGTGGAAGCCGGTGCACGGGCGCTTCAAGGACTATATTTCCATGCCCAAGTCCAACGGCTACCAGAGCCTGCACACCACGGTCATCGGGCCGGACGGCGAACGCATCGAAATCCAGATACGCACCGAGGAAATGCACCGGCAGGCCGAGCACGGCGTGGCGGCCCACTGGCTGTACAAGGAAAAGGGGCGGGTCAATCCGCGCGATCTGGAGCAGTTCTCCTGGCTGCGGGAAATCTTCGAGCGCCAGGGGGACGAGGCGGACTCGCGGGAATTCATGCACTCCCTCAAGCTGGACCTGTTCAAGGACGAGGTCTATGTCTACACGCCCGCCGGGCAGGTCAAGGAACTGCCGGAAGGGGCCACGCCGCTGGACTTTGCCTTCCTCATTCACACCAAGGTGGGACAGCACTGCGCCGGGGCCAAGATCAACGGCCGTCTTATGCCGCTGGGAACGCCGCTCAAGAACGGGGATACGGTGGAAATCATCACCGATCCGGCGCGCAATCCCAATCGGGACTGGCTCAAGATGGTCAAGACGGCCCGCGCCCGTACCCGCATCCAGCGTTACCTGCGCACGGAAGAGCGCGCCCACGCCATTACCCTGGGCCGCGACATGCTGGAAAAGGAAGGCCGCAAGATGAACCTCAATGTCAGCCGGGCCACCAAGGACGGGCACCTGGCCATTGTGGCGCAGGACATGAATTTTGAAAATGCCGATGAGCTGACCGCTGCCGTGGGCTATGCCCACATCACGCCGCGCCGGGTGCTCAACAGGCTCTATGCGGTCATGCATCCCGATGCCGCCACGTCCGAGCAGCCGGCCACGCCCAGCATCAAGGAAAGCAAGGAAACCGCCAAGCGCAAGAGCGAGGGCGTGGGCATTTCCGGCGTGGACGGCGTGCTCATGCGCTTTGCCAAGTGCTGCAATCCCGTGCCGGGCGATCCCATCATCGGCTACATCAGCCGCGGCATGGGCGTGACCGTGCATCGCGCCGACTGCCCCAACGTGGCCAACATGGAGCCGGAACGCCTCATTTCCGTTCACTGGGACGGCGCGGAAGAGCAGCAGAAGCCCTATGAGGCGGGCATCTTCATTCTGGCCCAGAACGAGCGGGGGGTGCTGGCCGATGTCACCCGCACCCTGGCCGGTGAGGACATCAATATCAGAACCCTCAATGCCGTGAGCCTGGTGGACGGCCGCTCCGAGGTGCGTGTCACCGTGGAAGTCAAGGACGCCAGCCAGCTGTACAAGCTCATCGAGGATATCCGCAAGCTGCCCCATATTCTGGAAGTGGTGCGCGATACGGAAGACGCCTGATGTCTGCCCGTTGCGCAGCGTGACGAAACGGGACCCCCGCCGGGGGTCCCGTTTCTTTGTTTGGCCGTTGTCGCCGCAGAAGGAGAAACGGCGATGCCGGCCGTGAGAGGAGAGGGGCTGTTCCGGCGCCGGCCGTCCGGGTGCCGGCGTGGCGGGCGGTGGCATGGGGCCATGCGCCGCCCGGACGGTGCTCCGCAGAGGAGCATGCGGCAGTATCAGAAGGTATAGGCCAGGATGAGCTGGGCTTTCCAGGCATCCTGCTTGGACCAGTTGCTGTTGTAATAGCTCTTGTCCCAGGTATCCTTGTCCATCATGTTGACGATATAGCCCAGTTCCAGATTGGCTTCCAGATTTTCGTAAATCTGGTAGCTGTTGACGAGGTTGAATTCCAGCAGGCCGTCATTGGTGGTCAGGTAGGGACCGTCCTGTGCGGCCGTGGTGTCATTCCAGGCCACGGCGGAATCCATGTACTTGACCATGGACGGGCTGTTGGTGCCGCCCCAGTAGGCCACGCGGAAGGTGTGCTTGAGATTTTCCACAAAGCTCATGTCGGCAAGTTGCAGGCCGATGCCCCAGGTGCCGGCATAGGTCAGATTGTTGTCATAGAAATTGTAGCCCGTGCCCCAGCCCAGGTTGCCGTCTCCCATGAAGGAGGTGAAGTTGCCGGAACCAGCAACGGAGGGCAGACGTTCGGAGCCGTTCTTGACATTGCCGTCATCGCCAGAGGCGTACCAGCCGAAAATGCCGGGCGTACCCCAGTCCATCTTGTATTCCACCAGGGCCTTGACAAGCCAGCCCTGCCGTTGGGAGCTGCCCCGCACCGGGTCCACGCCGCGCTTGAGCACGTCAAAGCGGCCCATGGCTTCCACATAGCCGTAGTTGATGTCCAGCTCGATATTCAGGGGATCAAAGGCCGTGATGGCCACGGGCAGGCCCGCCCAGAACAGGGAGCCGTAGGCCTTGCCGGTACGGCCCAGGCTGAGATCGCTGAAAGCGGGGTAATAGCCGGGCAGGGTGACATTCAGGGCGCCGTCGGCCGTTTCCACGCCGTGTTCGTTGAAGCGCGCGTTCTTGCCCTGCATGCCGTACATGACCCAGGGGGTCAGCTCCACGCCGTCGAATGTCAGGGGCAGCATGAGGGCAAAGAGGTCCATATTGTCCAGATAGTTCTGCCGGTAGTTTTCCGTGCTGCCGTGCTGTCTGCCGGCGTAATTGTCGTTGAGCGGGCGCATCCACAGGGCAGTCAGGCCCACATTGTCATTGAACCGGTAATTGGCCACCACGGCGGCGGCGTCGCCATCCATGATGGCGGAACCGCCGGCCACGTTGGGCAGGGCAATGGCCTGGAGGCCCATGCGGAAGCGCAGGTCCGTTTGGGGCACCATCCAGTCAAGATAGGCATTCTTGACCTTGATGGTGCTGGTGGAATCGGCCCCCAGGGCGCCGCCGCTTTCCTGCTGGCCCCATATCTGGTCCCCGATTTCAAAGAAGACCGTGCCGGACAGGGCTTCAGAGGCCACGGCATCCAGTTGCAGGCGGATACGCTGTGCGGCGCTGAAGGTGTCATTCGTATGGCTTTTCGTATTGTCCACATCCTTGATAAGGCTGCCGTCGCCGGCGCCGAAGCCCATCAGCCATTCGCCGGAGGCCTTGAAGTCAATGGCCTGTGCACCGGTGTTGGCGGCAACAAACAGTCCCGCCGCCAGAACCAGCGTCATGATGCGTTTCATACCATTCTCCTTTCGTTCCTGACGTAGAGGTGAGGCAGTTTCCTGGGGAAAATGCCGGATCAGCGGGCAGTCGTCGTGGAGATATCCCCCCGGTTCTCCACGGCGGCTGCCCGGGCCATATTACGGGAGCGGGCACGGGCTTTTTTGTGTCCGCAGGTGCAGTTGGGGCAATTGCCCGTGCATGTATGCTTGGCATGTTCGGGAACGATGAGCACCCTGTTGCCGTTGACGGCAAGGTGGAATCCCTGGCTGCCCTTGAAGGCAATGCGCTGCATGCCCACCGGGCTGGCAGGCAGTGCGTCGCGCAGGGCGCTGACGGCATCATCTTCCAGGCGGGTGACCTGGCGGACATCAATGAAGAAACGGTTGCAGCGGGCATGACGGCTGCGCAGCAGATCCACAATGGCACGGGCCTGCGGCATGGCAAAGGTTTCGGCAACGGCGATGTGCAGATTGTTGGCGCTTTCACGAATGGCAAGCGCGTTGTGGGAAGAGCTGGGATACATGCGATGCTCCGTGGTTGCGGTGAATTGACGGTTCAGAGCCTAGACAAAATGCAGGCGGGTGTCAATGAAAATGAAAGTGAATTTCAAAATTATTTTAGAGCTGCTTTTCCGTTGTCTGCCAGAATATTTTGGGGTAGATTCTTATGCTAAGAGCTGATTACCGTGGAGGGGCGACGGTAATACCCTCAGCTGGCGTGCCCCACGTCGTGCGTTAGGCGGCAACCTATGGTGCTGGCTCTGCGTGCGTAATTTGTGATGGAGATATATATGATTGTTTTAGTAAGTACGCTTGTATGGATAATAATATTTTTTGTTGCTGGTTTTTCACCGTTGTTTGCATCTGCTATAAGTATGTTTATTATATGGTATGCTGTTGAAACAATTTGTATTGTTGCTCCGCCAGTTGAACTTGTTCTTCTTGTGCAGTCTTTACTCTTATCTATTGTTCTGTTTTGTTCTATATTTTTTAGCAAGAAATATATATTGTATGTATATGTAGTAATTGTTGCGCTGTTTACTGTTGTATGTGTTTGCTCAGGCTTTCTGTGTGGGTATGTATCTCTCCATGGAAAGTTTGGTATAGATCAGTTTGCTGGGATATTTTATACAAATATGAGAGAAGCGCGAGAGAATTTTTATATATATATTGGAACGCGTGGCATATTATATACGTTGCTGTTTTTGCTCATTGTTCTCTTGCCGTTTTTTATCCCGGCACGGTTATGGAAAAAGTATGGACAAATTCTCCCTCGTTTTCGTTATCTTACGCCTTTTCTTTCTGTTATACTGCTTTCTATGGCGGTGTTTGTCTTTGTGTCAGGTAATGGCCGACCTTATGCCATTGTGGAAATGGCCCGCAGTTGTCTTTCTCAGGGAAAATATATTAAAAGTCGCCCCGTTCTGCAGCGAAAGTCAGGAGTTGAATCCCGAAACATGACCATCCTGTTGGTAATTGGTGAATCGGCGACAACGGCACACATGAGTGCCTACGGGTATTACCGCCAGACAACGCCGTGGCTTGAGGAGTGTGTGGATCGTGGAGAGGCTATCCTGTTCCAGAGAGCTTTTTCTGCGCACAGCTATACAGCACAGACCGTTCCTCTCATGCTGAGCGAGCTGCATCAGTATCGCGCAGGAGATATGCGCAATGCCCCCACTATTATTAACCGTATGCAGGCAAAGGGCTATGATACGTGGTGGATATCCAATCAGGAGCGGCGGGGCCTGCATGTTAGCACCATTTCAACGCTGGCGGAGGAGGCAGAGCATTGCTTCTTCATGGGGGAGAAGGAATCTGATCTGGGACTGGATGATGCGCTGTTGTCCCATGTTGTGCAGGCGGTGAATAGCCGTAATGCTCCAGGAAGATTCATTATCTGCCATTTAATGGGTAGTCATACGGACTACAGCAAGCGTTATCCTGACGGCTTTGAGCCGGATTTGGGAGGCCTTTCTGGCAGTTTGTGGGGAGATGTCGGCCGGGAAAAACAGGCAAAGATCAATGCCTACGATAAAAGTATTGCCTTTACGGATAGTTTTTTGCGTACACTTGTCTCCCGCCTGCCGAAAGATGAAAAGATAGCCTTGGTGTATGTCAGTGATCA
Organism: uncultured Desulfovibrio sp.; assembly: GCF_944324505.1. Taxonomy (NCBI): domain Bacteria; kingdom Pseudomonadati; phylum Thermodesulfobacteriota; class Desulfovibrionia; order Desulfovibrionales; family Desulfovibrionaceae; genus Desulfovibrio; species uncultured Desulfovibrio sp. Next base: position 63,024 of record NZ_CALUWO010000004.1, on the reverse strand, counting down.
TGGTGAAAGTCCGACCTGGGAGTCATTCCATGATTCTAGCAAGGAGTTACGCCATGATATCTTTTCCATTCCCATGGTGATTTGGTTTTCTGACGTATTTCGTCGTGAAGAACCGGAAACGGTCAGTCGTCTGAGGTCCATTTCCAGGGAATATATTACTAATGATCGTGTAGCCGACATCCTTGCCTTTCTGGAATCTGGCTGCGGCAGCCCCGAATCGCTCGTACAGCGTGATCCCAGAGAGGCGTTAATCCGTTATGGTGAGGCCTCGGTGGCGCAGCTGGACAGATTTCAGACAGCGGAGCGCATACGGCGGCTTTCAGCCATGACAGGCAAGAACATTTTCCTGGAGGGGGCAAATTCCCTGGAAAAACTCCGTATTGGCGTACGATCTGGTTTTGACGGTGTAAAAATATCCGTTGGATATGATCCATCGCGAAAGCAGCTGCGCGTAAACTGGCCGGAAACAGCGGATGCGCTGCCTCTGGCGACGTTTTTGGAGACGCTGCGTACGTGGGGCAGGGAGGATGTCAGACTATGGCTTGTCATGAAGGGCGTTGAGGGATCCGCCGCTGACGAAGTGCTGGCCTGTCTTGAGGCTCTGGATGCCCGTTTTGCCATCCGGGAGCGCAGCCTCGTGGATATTTCGTTGTCGGGCGATATGCCACACTGGCGGCAGCAGAGGTGGCGTGTGGCCCATCATCTGCCAGCTCCCCCGCCTCATGATGTGGGCGGCCGGGAAATGTGTCGGCATCTTGCCGAAGTACGACGTTTACTTGATGTGAGAGGGGTATCCCTCGACCTTGCAACGTATAATCTGATGGATCGCGCGTGTCCTGCTGATCTTCAGGAGATATCGCTGTACGTGCGGTTCCCCTCGCCACGGGACATCAGTACTCGGAACACGATCACGTCGGCATTGACGCGTGAGAAAGTTGCGGGAGAAGATTGGCTCAAGGCTATTGCCATTACTCTGGAAACCGATGAAGACCGTTGCCGCGATTGATGGCGGAGTTATCGACGGCAAAAGCTTTGTGCTGCTGTGAGGTAAATGCAGAGCAACAAGGCTGAGGGCATGCTCAGCCTTGCCATCTCTTCATCACTATAGTTTTTGGATTTTTAGAGGGAGGTCTGCATTTATTGCCGGCTGATGCTGCCGCCGGCCACGCGGAACAGCGCACAGTCGGGCTGCTGCTGGCGCAGCAGGTCCGCCATGTGCGGGTGGCAGGTAAAATAGAGCAGCTGATGCGCCCGGCCATGGCGTCCGGTGGTCAGGTTCACAAAGGTCTGGGCCGTGCGGCTGGCCCGCTGGGGGTCAAAGTTTACCAGTACGTCATCCATGATGACGGGCAGGGGCGTGGCCCGTTCGGCGTGATTGAGAATATAGGCCAGTCGCAGGGACAGATAGGCCTGTTCCTGTGTGCCGCGGCTCAGGGCCTCGGGGGGCAGCGCTTCGCCGTTCAGGGGCAGGATGCGCAGGCTGGTATCGTCCAGCGAGGCCGTGATGCCGCGCCAGGTTCCGCCGGTAATGGCAGCGAAAATCTCCGACGCCAGGCGAATGACCTGCGGCTGGCGTTCCCGTTCAAAGGTCTGCTTGGCCGTCAGCAGCAGTTCCCGGGCCAGCGCCAGGCGCGACCACTGCATGGCCAGCTGGCGCATGCTTTCCCGTTGTGTGGCTTCCTGCTGGCGCAGGCGGGCCAGGTCATCCGCCGAGGCCAGATGCCGCACGCGCACGGAAAGATCGGCCACCTGGGCGGACAGCTGCTGCTCTTCCTCCTGCAGCCGTTCCAGCTCGGCAGACAGGACATCGCAGTGCCGGGCCTGCTCGTCGTGGTCATCGCGTGCAAAGGAGGCCAGAAAGTCGTCCAGCGGCGTCTGCCCGGCGGCCAGGCGCAGATTTTCCCCGTAGCTCTGGTGCAGGCGCTCGGTGGCCCGCCGCTCTTCCAGAACGGCAGCCATCCGGAGGAAGTCGTCCGCATCACGGGTTCCGGCCATATCCAGCAGGGCCTGTTCGTCGTGGCGGGCTTCGTCCAGCGCCGCCCGTGCGGCCCTGCATTCGTCGTCCTCTTCGGCCAGCAGGCTGTCCAGCCGGCGGCAGTCCGCCTGCAGGGCAGCAGCCTCTTCTGCCGCCGTCAGGGCGTCATCCAGGGCTTCCGTCCAGTCCGCTTCTGCGTTGCCGTCCTGGTCGGGCAGGGGGCGTCCCAGGCTGATCAGCAGGTCCCGCAGGGGAAGGCGCAGGGCGTCCACATCCTGCCCGGTCTGGCGCAGGGTGGCGTCGGCACGGTCCAGCCGGCTTTCCAGCGACAGGCAGGTCTCCATGCAGTGCAGGGCCTTGCGCACGGTTTCCGGATCAAGATCAGTGCCCAGTCCCAGGCCTTCCAGACAGGCGGCCCAGCCGGCCTGTGCGCTTTCCAGTCGTTCCCGGGCAGCATCCAGCTGGGAGGCGGCCTGCGCCTGCTGCTGACGGGCGCGATCCCGCCCGCTTTCCTGCTGGCGCAGGGCGGTTGCGGCACGTATGCGCTGTTCGCGCAGGGCGTCGGCATCCCGGCAGGCATCCAGGGCCTGGCGCCCCGCGTCCAGCAGGGCATCGGCACCGGCCGAGTCGCCGGCGCGCCGGGCCACGGCGGGGATGGCGCGCAGCCGGGCTTCATGATGGGCCAGTTCCGCCTTGAGGGCAGCCAGTTCCGCCTCGGCATTTTCCACCATGTCCCAGGTGGTGCGGGCGGCCTCCACCCGGGTAAAGAAGTTTTCCGCATTGTCCGGTGTGGGCACCTGGCGCACCCCCAGCATGGTCAGGCATTCCTGCCAGCGCAGCGGCGCGCGCCGGGCTTCCCGCTCCTGTTCCTGCGCCTTCTGGTGCAGGGCCTCGTAACGGCTGCGCAGCTGGTCCAGCTCCTGTCGCAGGCTGTCGGCATCCCGGCGGCTGCGTTCCCGCGTGAAGCACAGTTCGCGCTTGCGTTCCAGCAGCACTTCCACGGTTTCCAGGGTATCGGGGTCCATGCTGTCCACCCCGGCATCACGGCAAAGCTGTCCGGCGCGTTTTTCCAGGTCGGCCACGTGCCGGTCGCAGTCCTGACAGCGGCTTTCCAGCTGACGGCGCTCCTGCCGCAGACGGCGGGCTTCCGGCCCGTTGCGGCGGGGCAGACCCCCGCCCAGGGCCATGACGCCGCAGAACAGCACCAGATAGCCGGACCACAGGGTCATGGGCAGGGACAGGCCATGAGGCAGCGGGAGACTTTCCAGGCCCCAGTACCAGCGCCCGCCCAGCATGCCCAGTCCCAGCAGGATGAACAGGATGCCCAGCATCATGAGGGCCATGTTCTTCACCGGGGCGGGGTCCTTTTCCGCCTCCAGGCGGTCCCGCAGTTCCCGGAGGCGCTCCTGCTCTGTGGTCAGGGAGGCGGTCAGGGAGCGCAGGGAGCGCAGGGCAGCGGCGCGGGCATCCAGGGCTTCGCGGGAGGGTCCGGCAATGGCCCGTTCTTCCTCGCGCAGCCGGTCCAGGCGGCCTTGCAGGGTCTGCATGCTGTGCAGAACCTGATCCGTTTCCTGCCGGGCTTCCTGTGCCGCGTGCTGGGTCTCCCGCACGTGGCGGGCCAGCTTCAGGGCCTCGTCGCGCTGGTCCAGCAGGCGGTCCAGGCGTTGCGGGGCATTGCCGCTGCCCATGCCCAGCCGCTCTTCGGCCCGGGTGAAGGTCTGGCGGGCCTGCTGCACGGCCCGTTCCCGTCCCGGGAGGCGCTGGCGGCCTTCTTCCAGCAGGGCCAGCGTCTGGCGCAGACGGTCGCGCTCCGCCTCGTCCAGTTCGGCCTCGTCCTGCGGCAGCTGCTCCAGCGTGGCGGCGGCGGTGGCCACCTCGCGCTGCCAGAGGTCCACATCGGCATGGGCCTTGTCCAGGGCATCCAGGGCGGTGGTATGGGCCGTGCGGGCTGTGTGCAGCTCGTCGGCCAGGCGTTCCAGATTCTTGTCGGCAAAGACGCCCCTGTCCGTGCGGCGGATGCGCTCACAGTCCCAGTGCGGGCCAAGGCGTTCCAGCTCGCGGGCAAGATCGGCGGCCAGGCGCGTCCGCTCGTCCCGCAGGCGGGGCAGGGAGGACAGCGCCTGCCGGTAGCTGCTCTTGCGTTCGGCCAGGGAGCGCAGGGCGGGCAGCGCTTCCAGCAGCGCCGCATGGGGCACAAGGGCCTGGCGGCGCTGGCGGAGGCTGTTCCGCTTTTCCTCATGGGCCGCCAGGCTGCGTTCACAGGCCTGCCGCGCCTCCTGCGCACGGGCCAGACGCGCCGGTCCGTCTTCGGGAAAGGTGGGGCTGATCACGGGAAAGCTGCGCAGGCGCTGGCCGGTCTTGCGCCATTCGTCCCACTGCTGCCAGACGTCAAGGCGGCGCTGGGTCTGCCGGCGCTGGTCCTCCAGGGCGGTACGCCGCTGGCGCAGGGCATCCAGGTTTGCCCGGCACTGGCGGCAGCGGCTGGCCAGCTCGTCATAGGTGGCAGCCTCGTCCCGGGCGGCCCGCAGGGTGGCGCGCAGCTTTTCCAGGCTGGACAGTTCGCTGTTGAGGGGGGGCTTACTGGCGCTGGGCTTGAACAGGGCATCCCGGCGGCTTTCCAGCGTCTTGAGGGCTTCCACGGGCGAGCGCAGCCCCGTGCCGAAGCTGGCGCCGTAAAGGGCATTGCGCACGCCGTCTCCGGTAAGGCTGTCAAAGGTCTGGAGTTCATACAGGCTGAAGCCGAAGACATTACGGTAGACATCGCGATTGATGCCGAACAGCAGCTGTTGCAGCACGCTGCTGTCCAGGGGATTGCCCGCGTTGTCAGCCAGGGTCAGCAGGCCGCCCCCCTGTCCGGGGCGCCGGGTGAGGTGGATGGTGCCCAGGGCAGGGTCCTCCAGGCAAAGGGTTCCGCCGGGGCGTCCGCCGTGCAGGACAGGCGGAATGCGCCGGGCCTCGCGGCTGCGGGGATCGGGATAGCCCGCCAGGGTGGTGCGCAGAAATTCCAGGCAGGTGGACTTGCCGGCCTCGTTTTCGCCCAGAAAGATGCTCAGTCCGGGCGGCAGGTCATCGACCTGCACATGGGAAAAGATGCCGAAGCCGTCCATATGAAAGGCGCGTATGAACATCAGCGTTCCTCCAGCAGATCCATGCACAGGCGCTCGGCTTCCTCCAGCAGCCGGAGGGTTTCGGCCTCGTCCGGCTGGCTGAGCACATGGCGCAGGCGGTTGTGTCCGAAAAGGGGCGTCAGGGCGGCATGCCCCACCTCGCGCAGTCGCTGCGGCTCCTGCCGCAGACGCTGGGCCAGGCGCAGGGTTTCGCCCAGCAGGTCTTCGCGCCGCAGGTATTCGTCATGATCGGCCAGGGGGCGGGTTTCCGGCAGCAGGTCCTTGACCCAGACCCGCGGCGAGGCAGAGGCCAGATAGCCCATGCGTTCCTGCAGGTCCGTCAGGGTGGCGGGGTCCCGCAGCTCGCTGTCCAGCGGGGTTCGTCCGGTCAGGACAACGCGCACCAGCAGGGCCTCGCAGGCGGGGTCCAGCCCGCCGGCCGTGGTTTCCAGCAGGCTGCCCAGGCGTTTGTCCACCTCGTCCAGGCGTTGGGTGCCGTCCACATCCAGGGTGAGCTGTTCCCACTGTACCGGGGCCAGGGCATGGAATTGCGCCGAGCAGCGCCAGCCGTCGTCCTGGGCGCGGGCCGTGACCAGAAGGCAGCCGCGCGGTCCGGTTTCTCTGATGTGCAGGCCCTGCGTATTGCCGGCATAGGCCAGAAAGGGCATTTCCTCCCACAGGGTGCGCTGGTGGATGTGCCCCAGCGCCCAGGCATCCAGGCCGCTCTGGCGCAGATCCTCCAGCGAGCAGGGGGCGTACCGGTCGCTCTTGGCCAGATTGTCCAGTGTGCAGTGCAGGACGCCCAGCTGGAAGCAGTCCTGTCCGGCATCCCGCCGGAAAAGGCGGGCGAGATTGCGGCTTTCCTTGTCGCGGGCATGGCTGATGCCATGCACCACCGCCAGGGGCAGGCCGTTTTTTTCCAGCAGGTGATGTTCCGGCTCCGGGCCGAAAATGGTCACATTGGCAGGCCAGTCCACGGCGGACAGGCGCGAGGACAGGGGGTCGTGATTGCCGTGGGCCACAAAAACCCGGATGCCGGAGGCCTGGAGGCGGGCGCAGCCGTCGCGCAGGGCAAGCTGCGCCCTGACGCTGTACTGTTCCTGATTGTAGATGTCGCCTGCCAGCACCAGAAAGTCCGGCCGTTCTTCCTCGCAGAGGCGGAAAAGGCGATCCAGAGCGGTGAAGGTGGCGTCCTGCATGAGGCGGGAGAGCTGCCCCTCCCGGACCAGCTCGCGGGACAGTCCCTGAAAGGGGGTATCCAGGTGCAGGTCTGCCGCATGTACATACCGCACAATATCCATGCATGCCTCGCTGGATGGAGTGAAAAGAGGAAGAACTCTAGGCTTTTTCCGCCGGCATGACAAGAAGCCTCCCGGCGAAGCGCAGACGGTCTGCCACGGTGGCGCCCGCTGTTGACGACGCCTGATGCCGCTGCTAGGGTCAGCGCGCATGCCCTGTGCCGGCGCGGGCGGCGGCCTGCCCGCATGCCGGAACGGTGCCCGGAGCGGCGCTCTGCCGCTGGTCTGCCGGCGCCGTTTGCCTGCGGGGCGGGACTGGCCGCGGCAATGCAGGAGGAACTATGGCCCGGATTCTTTATGGCATTCACGGTACGGGGCACGGCCACGCCATGCGCGGGCTGACCATTGCCCGCCGCCTCGGCAGACATGAATTTCTCTTTGTGGCCAATGATGATGCCCCGCGTGTGCTGGAGCCGGAATTTCCTGTCCGGCGCATTCCCAATCTGGGCACGGTCTTTCGCAACTATCAGGTGGACCTGGGGGCCACCGTGCGGCGGGCTGTGCCGCTGCTCTGGCACCGGGAGCGCTATATACGGGAAGTGCTGCGCATCATTGACCAGTTCAAGCCCGACGTCTGCATGACGGACCTGGAATATTTTGTGCCGCGCGCCGCAGAACGGGCCGGCCTGCCCTGCCTTACCCTGGATCATCAGCATGTCATCACCTGCTGCCGCCACCACCTGCCCCCGGACATGTGGTGGGACACCTTTCTGCAGGGGCTGACACCGCGCTATCTCTTCCGTCCCACGGCGCACAATCTTGTGGTGTCCTTCTATCAGCCGCCCGTGCTGCCGCGCTATCATGCCCGGGTGGTGCCGCCCATTCTGCGCCAGCGGGTCCTGGACCTGCAACCGCGCGATGACGGGCATGTGCTGGTGTATCAGAGCAATTCCACCCATCGCCGTCTCATCGACTTTCTGCTCCAGTCCACAGGGCGCACCTGCTATGTCTATGGCTATGACCGCACCGAGGGCCGCGAGGGCAATGTCATTTTCAAGAAAAAGAGCGAGGAGGAATTCCTTGCCCTGCTGGAAGGCTGCGCCTATGTCATCCAGGGTGGCGGCCATACCCTCATGACCGAGGCCCTGTATCTGGGCAAGCCCATTCTGACCCTGCCGCTCAGGGCCATGGTGGAACAGCGTTTCAATGCCCTGTACATCGAGCGCCTGGGTTACGGCATGCAGGCCGACATGCGTACCCTGACGCCGGACCTGCTGCACCGTTTCGAGGCCGGCCTGCCCGGATTCCGGGCCGCCATTGCCGGCGGCCGCTTCTGTGGCAATGATCTGGTCTTCGGTCTGGTGGACAGCTTCATCCGCAGTGGCAGTCTGCCGGACAGCGGCGAACCTGCCGTGCAGGAGTAGGTCCCGCCGTCATTTCTCCGGCCATCTCTGAGCAGCCGCCTTTCTGACGCAGGGGGCTTTACATTGCCGGTTTCCCCCCGTATGCTGGGGGGAAGTCTTTTGGCATATGCTGTCTGGAGGTCATGTGCTGCCGGAACATTGTCATCCCCTTTCGGGTCTGACCTGACGTTGTCTGTGGTGGGGCTGTATGTCCTTGTCGCCGCAGACGGTCTGCTGACGTGCCCTTGCCGGGTACGGTTCCGTTTTTCGACCAGGTGCTCCCCACCACACACCGCGCAGTCTGGCGCGGTTTTTTTGTGTCTGACGGCGGAATGGTTCCGCTGTTGCCGCGGCCTGACGGCCGCGCTGAATACCATCAAACGCGGGAGTTGCCTTATGGTACGATCCTTCCTTTTTCGCGGTCTGGCCGCTGTGTGCCTGACCCTGTTCGCCGCGGCCGGCGCCGTGGCGGCCGAACTGCCGGCTTTCAAGACCGGCTTTATTTTCACCACGCATCATTCCCCCTTTCTGGTGGCGGCCTCGCAGGGCGAAGCCTTTCGCGATCTGGGCGTGTATCTGAAGCCGCTGGTGGAGCGTGAAAGCTATGAGCTGGTCAAGGACGGCAAGCCCCTGGCCATTCTTGACCTGGTGGTGGCCAAGAGCGGTTCCGAAACCGCCACGCTCTTTGCCCAGAAACATCTGGACATGGGCATTGCCTCCATCACGGCCATCATGGCCGGCATCGACAAGGGAACGCCCATGAAGATCGTCTGCCCGCTGCAAACCGAGGGCATGGCCCTGGTGGTGCCCTCCGCATCGACGCTGACGGGCTGGGATGACCTGCTGAAGCGGGTGCGCGACAGCAAGGAGCCGGTAAAGATCGGTTTCCATTCTCCCACCAGTGCGCCCAAGATCGTGCTGGAAGGCGCGCTGGTGCAGGCCGGTCTCAAGGTGACGCTTGATCCTGCGGACACCAAGGCCGATGTGCTGCTGGTGGACCTGAAGGAAACCAGCAATCTGCTGGCGGCCCTGACGGCTGGCCAGGTGGAAGCCGTGGTGGGGCCGTCTCCCTTCCCCGAAGTGGCCCAGACGCGCGGCGTGGGCAAGGTGCTGGTGGCGCTCAACGACCTGCCGCCGGCCGGGCAGTGGGCCAATTTCCCCTGCTGTGTGGGCGTGGCCTCGCAGGACATGATCGACAAGCACCCCGAAGTGGTGCGTGCCTTTGTGGCGCTCATTTCCCGCGCGGGCGAATGGTGCAATGCGCATCCCCGGCAGGCTGGCGAAATGGCCGCCCAGTGGATCGGCCTGCCGCCGGAAGCCGGGAGCAAGTCCACGCTGGTGTTCCTGAACAGCTTTACGGACAGCTGGCTGCGTGGTGCGGATACCTATCTGCGCATTCTTGACGGCATGCACAAGTTCAGCGGCAGTCTGGCCGGGCGCACGTTGCAGCAGTGCCGGGGCCAGCTGATCAACGACGCCTTCCTGGACAAGGGCAAATAGCCATCGGGCACACGTATTGCCCCGCGGCAGCGGCCGGGCCGCCTGCCGCGGGGCTTTCCTCAACTGACGGGGCTGCGCATGCGGACACGCATTTTCTTTCTGATGGCACCGGCGCTGGTGCCTGTCCTGTTTTTCATTTTTTGGGAAGGCATGGCCGATGCCGTGAACAACAGCCTGATCCTTCCCACCCTGGAAGAGATCGGCTCCCTGCTGGCGCATCCGTTCACGGCGGTCATCGGCATGGGAACGCTGGCGGGCAATATTGCCATCAGCCTGGTGCGCGTTCTTTGCGGGTATGCAGCGGCGGTGCTCATCGGGGTGCCGCTGGGGGTGGCCATGGGCTATTACGCCGGCCTGCACCGCCTGCTCAATCTTTTTCTGGGCATGTTTCGTCCCATTCCGCCCCTGGCCTGGGTGCCGCTGGTCTTGGCCTGGTTCGGCGTGAGCAGTCTGGCCACGGTCATGGGGTTGCCCCGCTCGGCGCTGTACTATTATTGCAATAATCTGAAGATTTCCATGCTGTTCATTATCTTCATCGGCGCGCTTTTTCCCATCCTGACCAGCTCTGTGCACGGCGTGCAGACCGTCAGCCGCATTCTGGTGGATTCCGCCCGGGTGCTGGGAGCGTCGGAAAAGGATATTTTCCTCAAGATTCTGCTGCCCGCCGCGGCGCCCTCCATTGTCAACGGCCTGCGCATCGGCCTTGGCGTGGCCTGGATGTGTCTGGTCTCGGCGGAAATGCTGCCCGGCAGCCTTTCGGGAGTGGGCTATCTCATCACCCATGCCTACACCGTGGGCCGCACGGATGTGGTCATTGCCGGCATGATCAGCATCAGCGTGGTGGGCGCGCTGCTGGACCTGGGCTTTCAGTGGGTGGAACGGCGCAAATATGCGTGGAAACAGCTTTCCCGGTAGGCTAGCATGGACAATATCGTGATTTCCGCCCGCCATGTGGGCAAGACGTTCCGTCTGGGCGACAGCCAGATGACAGCGCTCAAGGACCTGTCCCTGGATGTGGAGGAAAATGCCTTCATCTGTATTGTGGGACCCAGCGGCTGCGGCAAGTCCACCTTTCTGCGCATGGTGGCCGGTCTGGAATCGGCCAGCAGCGGGCACATTTTCTACAGAAACGAGCCGGTGCGCGCGCCGCGCCGTGAAGTGGGCATGGTCTTTCAGGAATATTCCCTGCTGCCCTGGCGCACGGTGGAGGACAATGTGTCGCTGGGGCTGGAATTTGCCGGCAGATCACGCGGGGAGCGCCGCAGGGCCGCGCGTGACTATCTGGAGCTGGTGGGTCTTGCCGCCTTTGGCCGGGCCATGCCCTACGAGCTGTCCGGCGGCATGCGTCAGCGGGTGGCCATTGCCCGCGCGCTGGCCAATGAGCCGGATGTGCTGCTCATGGATGAACCCTTTGGCGCGCTGGACGCGCATACGCGCATTCTTCTGCAACGGGAGCTGCTGCGCATCTGGCAGAAGCACCGGACTACCATCCTCTTTGTGACCCATGGCGTGGATGAGGCCGTGTATCTGGCGGACCGCGTGGTGGTCATGTCCGCGCGCCCCGGCGAGGTGCGGGCCGTCATTCCCGTGGACCTGGCCCGGCCCCGGGACCGGGGTGACCCGGCCTATGCCCGCCTGACGGCATCCATCCTGGATATGCTTGACGCGGGAAATCAGATGCGTCCGGCAGAAGCAGACGCGGCAGCGCCGTGCAGGGAGGCATGAGCATGGCAGTAGCAGGTGTGGATGTGGGGTCTGTGGCGGCCAAGGCCGTTATCTGGGATGCCCGGGCCGGCAGGATGCTGGGGCGGGCCGTGCTGCCCACGGGCTGGAATGCGCGCGAAGCCGGCGAAAGCGTGTTGCAGGCTGCCTGCGAGCAGGCTGGTCTGTCCCGCAGCAGCCTGACCCGCGTGGTGGGAACGGGCTATGGGCGCATTTCCCTGCCCTTTGCGGACCGGGTGGTGACGGAGATTTCCTGTCATGCCAGGGGCGCTTGCCGGCTCTTTCCGGCCACGGGCGTGGTGCTGGACATTGGCGGCCAGGACAGCAAGGTCATTGCAGTGGAGGAGGGAGCCGTGCAGGATTTTGTCATGAATGACAAATGCGCGGCCGGTACCGGGCGTTTTTTGCAGGTGCTTTCCGGCATTCTGGACATGGATCTGCCGGCACTGGGGCGCGCAGCCGAGCGGGGCAGGCCCGTACCCATTTCCAGCATGTGCGCGGTCTTTGCCGAAACGGAAATCATCGGCCTGCTGGCCCAGGGCACCGCGCCGGAAGATATTGCGGCAGGGGTTTTTCTGTCCATTGCGCGTCGCATGCGTGGACTGGCGGCGCGCATTCCCCTGCGGGGGGAATGTACCTTTACGGGGGGGCTGGCCATCAGCCCGGCCTTCAGCCGCCTGCTGGCGGAAGAACTGGGCGTGGCCGTCAATGTGCCCCCTGATCCCCAGATTGTGGGCGCCCTGGGGGCCGCCCTGGTGGCGGCCGGTTAGGCCGCCCGCACGTGCCCTGTGGGAAAAGGGCCGCAGGAGGATTGCCGGGCCGCCCGCGGTGCCGGACGGGCGTGGCCGTTCCGGCGTGCCATGCGGAGAAGTCTCCCTATGAAGCCTCCTGCCGGGTACGGAATCATTCAGCATGCGGGAGCGCCCAGCGCAGGCCCGCCTTCAGAAGGAGCAGCCAATGGCCTATGTCAGTCTTGAACAGTTTCGGGATGTCACCAACCGCAATGTGCTGACCCTGCAGGAAGCCCATCAGGCGGGGCGGAAGGTGGTGGGGCAGTACTGTATTTATTCTCCCCTGGAAATAGCCCTGGCAGCGGGAGCCATTCCTGTTTCGCTCTGCGGGACCAAGCAGGATTCCATTCCTGCGGCGGAAGAGATGCTGCCGCGCAGCCTGTGCCCGCTTATCAAGAGCAGCTTCGGTTTTGCCCTGCAGGACAGCTGCCCCTATCTGGCCGCGTCGGATCTGGTGGTTGCCGATACCACCTGCGACGGGAAGAAGAAAATGTATGAGCTGCTTGCTGCCCGCAAGCCAGTCATGCTCTTGCAGCTGCCGCAGATTCAGGACGAGGCCGCCTTTGCCTACTGGCGGGCGCAGTATGCGCTGCTGGTACAGCGCATGGAGCAGGACTTCGGCGTGCGCATCACGGAGGATGACTTGCAGCGGGCCATGGATCTCACTGCCAGGCTGCGTCATGCCCTGAAGCGAGTGCTGGACCTGGCCAGGCGCAAGCCAGCTCCCCTGCGCGGCATGGACCTGCTGGATATCTGTTTCCGCGCGTCCTTCATGCCGGACTATGAGCAGGCCATCGTGCTGCTGGATGCCATCTGGGAAGAGGTGCAGAAGACGCCGGACGCGGCCATTGCCCATGAAGGCCCCCGCATCCTGCTGACCGGCGTGCCCACCGGTCTGGGATCGCACAAGGTCATTCAGCTGCTGGAAGACTGCGGCGCCAGCGTGGTCTGCATCGACAACTGCACCTGCTACAAGAAGGTCCTGCTCCAGACAGAGGCCCCGGGCGATGCGCTGGATGTGCTGGCCCGGCGCTATCTGGACATGCATTGCGCGGTCATGTCGCCCAATCCCCGGCGCTATACGGTGCTGCGGGAACTGGCGCAGGACTTTGCCGTGGATGCGGTGGTGGATCTGACGTGGCAGGGCTGTCAGCCCTATGACGTGGAATCCTGGAGTGTCAAGAAATTCGTGCGGGAGGAACTGCACCTGCCCTTCCTGCAGGTGGTGACGGACTATTCCAGCACCGATACGGAGCAGCTCAAGGTCCGCCTGGAAGCCTTTCTGGAAATGCTGGCCTGAGACAGCGGCCCCTTCTTGCCAGCACGGGCAGGCGCGGTATAGGCTGTCCGGTGACGGCTGGTTCCCCCGGCCGGAAAGGAGGTCTCATGCGGGTCTTCACGCAACGCCTCACCGTGCAGGCGTCGGACATTGATGTGCAGCAGCGGGTGGGCAACCTGCGCTATCTGGAATGGTTGCAGGATGTGGCCGTGGGCCATTCCGCAGCAGAAGGCTGGGACATGGCCCGCTATGACAGCCTCGGTCAGGGCTGGGTGGTGCGGCGGCATACCATTACCTACCGGCGTCCGGCTCTGCTGGGCGACCAGCTGGTCATGGGCACGTGGATAGCCTCCTTTGCGCACGGCCAGTGCGAACGGCGCACCCTGTTCTGGCGTCCGTCTGACCGGACCGTGCTGGCCGATGCCGCCACCTGCTGGGTCTATATCGACATGCGCAGCGGGCGTCCCATCCGGGTGCCCGAAGCCCTGCGGCAGGCCTTTGTGGTGGTGCCGGATGCCGACGAGGCCCTGCGCTGTGTGCAGGAGGCCTGAGCGCGCCCCGTTGTCTGTCCGTGCACAGCAGACAGTCCCGCTGCGGCACGGCGGGCGGGGGAGATGCCCGCACGCGCGTCACGATTGCAGAAAAAACATGTCGGAAAAACAGAAGACGCCCGCCTTCGCTCATGTGCAAAGGCGGGCGTTTCCTGTCGTGAACATGCGCAGGCATCAGCCGGCGCGTGCTTGCGTTACATACCCAGGTAGGCAGCGCGGATATCCGCACTTTCCAGCAGATGGGCGGCACTGTCGCTCATGACAATGCGTCCGTTTTCCATGACGTAGCCGCGGTGGGCGATGCGCAGGGCCTGATTGGCGTTCTGCTCCACCAGAAAGACCGTGGTGCCGTCGGCATTGACCTTCTGAATGATCTTGAAAATCTGCTGGATGATGATGGGAGCAAGCCCCAGGGACGGTTCGTCCAGCAGCAGCAGCTTGGGCCGGGCCATGAGCGCGCGGCTGATGGCCAGCATCTGCTGTTCCCCGCCGGACAGGGTTCCGCCGGCCTGGCGACGGCGCTGGGCCAGAATGGGGAAGAGATCGAAAACATAGTCCATGTCTTCCCGGATGCCCTGCTTGTCCTTGCGTAGAAAGGCGCCAAGGTCCAGATTTTCCTGCACGCTGAGGTCCGGGAAGATGAGGCGGCCTTCCGGCACCTGCGAAATGCCCAGGGTCACGATTTCGTGAGGGGGCAGGGTATGGATGGGCTGTCCATTCCAGAGAATTTCGCCCTTGCGCGGCCGGTTGATGCCGCAGATGGTCATGAGCGTGGTGGATTTGCCTGCCCCGTTGGCGCCGATGAGGGTGACGATTTCACCGTCGTCCACGCGCAGGGACACGTCGCGCAGGGCCTGAATGTTGCCGTAGTAGGTATCAATGCCCTTGACTTCAAGCATCGTCGCTTTCTCCCAGATAGGCCTGAATGACACGGGGGTTGGTGCGCACCTCGGCAGGTGTGCCGCAGGCAATGCGGGAACCGTACTCCATGACGTAGATGCGGTCGGAAAGGGACATGACCATGCCCATGTCGTGCTCGATGAGCAGGATGGAGAGATCATGATCCGCACGCAGACTGCGCACAAGGGTTTCCAGTTCCTGCGTTTCGTGCGGATTCATGCCGGCAGCCGGTTCGTCCAGCAGCAGCATGCGCGGTTCCGTGGCCAGGGCGCGGGCAATTTCCAGACGGCGCTGCGCCCCGTAGGAGAGGTTGCGGGCCGTCTCGTTCCAGAGCGTGTCCAGATGCACGGTTTCCAGCAGGGCGTAGGCGCGGTCAATGGTGTCCTGCTCTTCGCGGCGGGCATGGGCATTGCGCGTCAGCGCGCCCCAGATGCCGGCCGTGGTGCGGCAGTGGCGGCCGATCATGACGTTTTCCAGCACGGTCATGTCGCCAAAGAGGCGGATGTTCTGGAAGGTACGGGCCATGCCCATGCTGGTAATGATGTGCGGCTTGCGGCCGTTGAGCAGCTGTTTGTTACCCTTGCGGTCGTACAGATAGATCTTGCCTTCCGTGGGCGTGTAGATGCCGGTCACGCAGTTGAAGAAGGTGGTCTTGCCTGCGCCGTTGGGGCCGATGAGGGCCACGATTTCGCCCTCGTTGATGGTGATGTCCAGGTCGTTGAGCGCGCGCAGGCCCCCAAAGTCCCGCGACAGGCCAATCACTTCAAGTACGGGATTCATGCGCGTTCTTCCTTCTTTTGCAGGGCCGTGATGTGATACTTGCGCCGTTCGCCGGTCACCAGCCCCTGCGGACGGAAAATCATCATGATGACCATGATGGCGCCGAAGAGGAGCATGCGGTATTCGGAAAAGGCGCGCAGATATTCAGGGGCCAGGATCAGGATGACCGCGGCAATGACCACGCCCACGATGGACCCCATGCCGCCCAGCACCACCATGGAAAGGATCATGGCCGATTCCATGAAGGTGAAGCTGGCCGGATTGATGAAGGTAGTCTTGGCCGCAAAGATGACGCCGGCAAAGCCTGCCCAGCAGGAGCTGAGCGCAAAGGCCGCCAGCTTGACCCTGGCCAGATCGATGCCCATGGCTTCGCAGGCGATTTCGTCTTCACGCAGGGCCTGCAGGGCAAGGCCCACGCGGGAGTTCTTGAGGCGGCTGATGACAATGATGGTCAGGATGACCGCCAGCAGCACCAGATAGTAGATGTAGATGGTATTGCCGGTGATATCCAGTTCCTGGCCGAACAGTCCGGGGCCGGGAATGTTCTTTATGCCGCCGGAACCGCCGGTGAGGCTGGTCCAGTTGAGCAGGGTCAGGCGCACGATTTCCCCGAAGCCCAGCGTCACGATGGCCAGATAGTCACCGCGCAGACGCAGCACCGGAAAGCCGAGGCCCAGACCGAACAGCACGGCCATCAGGCCGCCCACGGGCAGACAGGCCCAGAACCCCAGACCAAAGGCCTGGTTGAGCAGGGCATAGGTATAGGCGCCCACGGCATAGAAGGCCACATAGCCCAGCACCAGCTGGCCGGCAAGCCCCACGGCAATGTTGAGACCCAGCGCCAGCATGACATAGAGCAGGGCCGAGATCATGATATTGGTCTGATAAAAGGAACTCATCAGGGGCATGATGATCATGATCAGCAGCAGCAGGCTCAGGCAGAGGATGCGCGAGCGCAGGCTGCGCACCGGCAGGCGCACCAGCGAGGCCAGGGCCTCTCCGTATTTCCGGGGCAGCTGGACCAGGGGCAGGCCGCGGGACTTGCGGCTGAAGCACCAGTTCCAGAGCATGGACAGAAAGAAAATGCCCACACCCAGCATGATCAGGCGCCCGAAGCGCCATTCCACGGTCTGGTCAACGGTATTGAGCTTGATGCACATGACCGGGAAGGTCAGGAGCATGAACCAGCAGGATGCGACGAGGGCTTTGGTGATATACCGCATCATGGCTACACCTTCTGCACTTTGGCCTTGCCGAGGATGCCGTCGGGCCGGAAGATGAGAATGAGAATGAGCAGGGCAAAGGCCAGCGAATCTTCATAGTTGCCCGACAGGTAGCCGGTGGTGAAACTTTCGGCAATGCCCAGCACCAGGCCGCCCACCACGGCACCCGGAATGGAGCCGATGCCGCCCAGCACGGCGGCGGTAAAGGCCTTGATGCCCGCCAGAAAACCGATGCCGAAATTCACCTGCCCCATGTGCGAGGCAATGAGCACGCCGCCCAGGGCGGCCAGGGCAGAGCCGACGATGAAGGTCAGCGAGATGATGCGGTCGGCATTGATGCCCAGCAGCAGAGCCATCTTGCGGTTCTGGGCCGTGGCGCGCATGGCCTTGCCCATCTTGGTGAAGCGGATGAACAGCGACAGGGCAATCATGGCCAGCATGCTGGTGACAAGGATGAGAAAGTCGCTGGGACCCATGATATTGCCCAGATAGTCCAGAAATTCCATGTCGGGCAGCAGGCGCGGGAAGGGCACGTATTCGGAGGTCTGCGCCAGCAGCACATAGTTTTGCAGGAAAATGGACATGCCGATGGCCGAAATGAGGGGCGACAGGCGGGGCGCGCCACGCAGGGGCTTGTAGGCCACCTTTTCCAGCGTATAGCCGTAGGCCGCACTCCAGACAACCGCCGCCAGCGCGGCAACGATAAGAATGCCGCCCGCCGGAAAGCCCATGATACCCAGAACGCCGGCCACGAGCAGGGCCGTGAAGGCACCCAGCATGTAGATTTCGCCGTGGGCAAAGTTGATCAGCTCGATGATGCCGTAAACCAGCGTGTAGCCGAGGGCGATGAGCGCGTAAATGCTGCCGCGCGTCAGACCGCCGAAGAACAGTTCGATAAAATACTGGAAGTCCATGCGTTACGGGGGGCTTGCGGTTTACCCGTGGCGCAGACGGGCAAAAAGGGCGCGGAGACCATGTCCCCGCGCCCGAGCGCCAGGATTAATGCAGGGTGACGCTGTGGGAGGTTTCCACAAACTTGCCGCCCTTGACTTCATAGATGGACAGGCCGAGACCGGCGGCATCGCCGCTCTTGTTGAAGGTCAGCTTGCCCAGGGGGGTATCCACGCTGTTGGTCTTGAGGGCTTCCATCAGCTTGGCGGTGTCGGCGTTTTCGCCGGCCGTTTCAATGGCACGGAGAATAGCCTGCATGGCGGCATAGGCATTGTAGTAGCCAAAGCCGGGTTCGCTGCCGAAGCGGGCCACGTGGGCTTCACGGGCCTTCTTGTACATTTCCAGAGAGCTGGTGTCCTTGGGATAGGAGGCCAGCACGCCTTCGCTGTCCTTGCCGGTCATCTTGAGGAAGGTTTCGTCCTTCACGCCGTCAGGGCCGATCAGGGGGGTCTTCACGCGGTCGCGGCGCATCTGCTGCACCAGCTTGGAGGCGGTGTTCTGATAGCCGCCGAAGACGAGCACGTCGGGCTTGGCACGGCGCAGCTTGCGCACCACGGAAGAGAAGTCCACCGCATCGGGGGTCACGGCTTCAAACAGCACGGTTTCGATGCCGGCATTTTCCAGGATTTTGCGGTTCTGTTCGGCAAAGCCCTTGCCGTATTCGCCGTTGTCGTGCAGGTAGGCCACCTTCTTGGCCTTGAGCACGTCACGGATGTAGCTGCTGGTGAGCTGGGCCTGGGCATTGTCGTTGGCCACGGTGCGCAGGAAGAGGGGATGCTTGCCTTCCAGGGTCAGGGCCGGCGTGGTGGCCGTGGGAGAAATGCTGATGATGTCGGCGCTTTCAAACATGGGCAGGGCGGCATTGGTGGCGCCGGAGCAGATGGGGCCCATGACCATGCGCACCTTGTCGGAAATGAGCTTGGTGGCGGCATTGGTGGACAGTTCGGGCTTGCACTGGTC
Source organism: uncultured Desulfovibrio sp. (assembly GCF_944324505.1). NCBI lineage: Bacteria > Pseudomonadati > Thermodesulfobacteriota > Desulfovibrionia > Desulfovibrionales > Desulfovibrionaceae > Desulfovibrio > uncultured Desulfovibrio sp. The sequence continues at coordinate 44,644 of NZ_CALUWO010000004.1, read as the reverse complement.
GTCCTGGGCCACCAGTTCGATCTTCTTGCCGTTGATGCCGCCCTTGGCATTGGCTTCATCAATGACGATCTTGGCCGCGTTGAGGCTGGGCACGCCGTAGGAAGCCAGGTCGCCGGAATGGGCGCCCTGGACGCCGATCTTGATGGTGTCGGCAGCGAGGGCCGGGGAGGCCAGGGCCACGGTCAGGGCCGTGGCAGCCAGCCAGAGGATACCTTTTTTCATCGCTCTTCTCCTCACGAAAAAAAGTTGCACACGAGCACGCCGCGGGAATATTCCCTGGCGCCTCGCAAAATGGAGCTTTGAACCTAGCCCTAGACGCCGGGAGATGTCAACGAATCCCGCCGGCGGGGGACGGAAAAAAGCAATACCGGCTGCCGGAAGAGGGACAGCGTTACAAAAGGCACAAGCAGGACGGCCCATTGCGGCGGTACGGGCTGTTCCGGGGGCGGTTCCAGAGTGCTCCCTTGTCTAGCCCCTGTCCTTCTTGTGGCTGGAACGCAGGTGCAGACGCATGGGCGCATGCTGAATGCCGAATATCTTGCGCAGGGAACGTTCCAGATAGCGGGCATAGCTTTCGGGAACGCGGTCCGCATCACTCACAAAGAAGACAAAGGTGGGCGGCTGGGTTTCGGCCTGGGTAAGGTAGAAGAACTTGGCCCGCACGCGCTTGACCACCGGCGGCTGATGGCGGGTAAGCACTTCTTCCATGGCCCGGTTGAGCTGCCCGGTGGGCACGCGCACCGCGCATTCCTCATGAATGCGGCGCGCCATGGGCAGAATCTTGTCCAGGCCCCTGCCCGTAAGGGCAGACACGGGCAGCAGCGGCACATGCGGGCAGAAGGCCAGCATTTCGCGCACGTTCTTTTCCAGCTGGCGCAGGGTTCCGGCGGGCACCAGGTCGCATTTGTTGACAAGCACCATAAAGGGCGTCTTGCGGGTGTCCAGCAGGTCCATGAGGCGCTTGTCCTGCTGGCTCACGCCCTGGGTGGCGTCCAGCGTAAGCAGGGTGACCTGGGCCTTGCTGGTGGACTTGAGGGCCGCATTGACCGAATACTTTTCCACAATATCCGTGATGCGGGTGCGCCGGCGCACACCGGCCGTATCCACAAAGACATAGTCCTGCCCGCCCTGCTGAAAGCGCACATCCACGCTGTCGCGGGTGGTGCCCGCCACATCGGAAACGATCATGCGTTCTTCCCCGGACAAGGCATTGATGAGGGAAGACTTGCCCGCATTGGGGCGGCCCAGCATGGCCAGGCGCAGGGCGGGGTCTTCCGGGCTTTCTCCGGCGTCGGGGCGCAGCTCTTCGGGCACAAGGGCGGCCAGTTCGTCCGTCAGGGCGCGGATATTGTGCCCGTGCTCGGCGGAAACGGCCAGCACCGGAAAGCCCAGGCGGTGAAATTCGGCCAGCAGCTCGTCTTCCCGTTCCAGGCCGTCCACCTTGTTGACCACGCAAAGGGTGGGCAGGCCCATGCGGCGCACGTGCGCCGCCAGAAATTCATCCAGGGGCAGCAGGCCGTCCCGGCCGTCCACCACAAAGGCCACGGCGCAGGCTTCCTTCATGGCGGCCTCGGCCTGGCGCAGGATGTCCGCCTCAAAGCCGCGGATGCCTTCCGGGCCTTCGGTAACGGCGGCATGGGCATCCAGGGTGATGCCGCCCGTATCCACCACGGCAAAGGCCGGCCGGCCGTTGCGGCGGACGATGCCCTCCATGCGGTCGCGGGTAACGCCGGGCCTGTCGTGAGTAATGGCCCGATTGCTGCGGATAAGGCGATTGAACAGGGTGGATTTGCCCACGTTGGGGCGCCCCACCAGAACGATGCTGGGAAGCGTGGCCATGAACGCCCTCGTGCTGACTAAAGAAATATGACCGGCCGCCAGGCGGCGGCTGGCCGCAGGGAATCGCACTTGTTACCACCGAATGCCCGGAAAGGGAAGAGGACAGTGCCGCACCCGGCCCGGGGGGGGAGCGGACATTCTGCAAAAAAACAGGGGGCATTTGTGTTGACATTGAAATTCTTTTTCAATTATAACCGGGCTGGGCAGAACGAGAACCCGTGCCCCGCACGGGAAGCAAAAGGAGATTGCCATGTGCGTTACCCTTATTGGTGGAATGGACCGGCTGAAGCAGGACTATATTGCCGCGGCCCGCGAGGGCGGAGCCAGGCTCAAGTGCATTGCCCGCAATGAACGCAATTTTACGGACAAGATCGGCACCCCGGATGCCATCATCGTCTTTACCAACAAGATTTCTCATGAGGCCAGGCGCAAGGCCCTGGAACATGCGCGCGCCCACCGCATACCCATTCATATGGTGCATTCCTGCGGCGTGTCATCGCTGCGGGAGTGTCTGTCCAGCCGGCTGGCTTGACAGGTACGGACAAATGGAGCATGAATAAGCGGAAATGAATTTCAATTTTTCGGCATCGGCCCAGCGCCCTCTGCCGGACGAGGAGGCACGACGGAATGAGCACGGATGTTCAGCTGCGGCAGGGGGCGTTGCGCATAGCCCTGGCCGGCAACCCCAACTGCGGCAAAACCACGGTTTTCAATGCCTATACCGGTGCGCGGCAGCATGTGGGCAATTATCCCGGCGTCACGGTGGACCGCAAGGAAGGCACCCTGCGTCATGACAACGAGACCGTGACCCTGGTGGATTTGCCGGGCACCTATTCCCTCACGGCCTATTCGCAGGAAGAGATCGTGGCCCGGGCCGAGCTGGCCAGCGGCAACGTGCATGCCGTCATCAACGTGGTGGACGCCTCCGCGCTGGAGCGCAACCTGCTGCTGACAGTGCAGATGATGGAAATGGGCCTGCCGGTGGTGCTGGTCTGCAACATGATGGACGAGGCCCGCAAGGCCGGCATCCATATTGATACGGAGCAGCTTTCGCGCAAGATGGGCATTCCGGTGATTCCGGCCGTGGCGCGCACCGGCGAAGGGCTGGACGAGGCCATGAGCCGGGCCATGCAGCTGGCCCGTGAGGGCCGGACAAAGCCGCTGGTGGTGAACTACGGCGCCGACATCAGCGAGGGCATTGCCGCCATGGAGGCCGTGCTGCGCCGCGAAAATCTGCTGCCCCGCTATGTGCCCCGCTGGGTGGCCGTCAAGCTCATGGAAGGCGACCAGGAAATGCGGCAGGAGGTCTACACCGCCAGCGCCGCGGCCGCCAACGAGCTGGAGGCCATCCGCCGCAAGGTGGCGGAACACATCCGCAGCACGCACAATATGTCCATGGAATCGCACATCACCGACGCCCGCTATGGCTATATCCGCGGCCTGCTGCGTGACGGCGTGCTGCGCCAGGATGAGGGCAAGGACCGCCTGGCCCTGTCCGACAAGCTGGACAAGGTGCTGACCAATGCCTTTTTCGGCCCGCTCATCATGCTGGCCGTGCTCTATGTGGTGTTTCAGGCCACCATCGAAATCGGGGCCTATCCCCAGGGCTGGATCGAGGAGGGCTGCGCCGCCCTGGGCGAGGTCTTTAGCAGGATCATTCCCGAAGGGGACCTGCAATCGCTGGTGGTGGACGGCATCATCGGCGGTGTGGGCGGGGTGCTGAGCTTTGCACCGCTCATCGTCATCATGTTTGCGCTTATTGCCTTCATGGAAGACAGCGGCTACATGGCCCGCATCGCCTACATGATGGACCGCATCTTCCGGGCCTTTGGCCTGCACGGGGCCTCGGTCATGCCCTATGTCATTTCCGGCGGCATTGCGGGCGGCTGCGCCATTCCCGGCGCCATGGCCACGCGCACCCTGCGCAGCCCCAAGGAAAAGCTGGCAACCCTGCTGACCCTGCCCTACATGAGCTGCGGGGCCAAGCTGCCGGTATTTCTGCTGCTGGCGGCGGCCTTTTTCGGGGATCAGGCGCCCACGGTCATGGTGCTTATCATGCTGTCCGGCTGGGTCTTTGCCCTGCTGGTGGCCCGGCTGCTGCGCTCCACCATCATCAAGGGTGAGTCCACGCCCTTTGTCATGGAGCTGCCGCCCTACCGCATGCCCACCCTGTTCAGCGTGCTCATGCACTGCTGGGAACGGACGTGGATGTACGTCAAGAAGGCAGGTACCGTCATTCTGGCCATTTCCATCATCATCTGGGCCGGCCTGACCTATCCGCGCCTGGACGAAAGCGAAGCCGCCCGCTTTGACAGCCAGCTGGAAACGCTGAATACCCAGCTGGAAGCCCTGCCCGAAGGCGATGCCGCCCGCGCGGCCCTGGAAGAGCAGATTGCCCATGTGGAGCAGGAAAAGGGCGCGGCCGAGCTGGCCTACAGCTATGCCGGCCGCCTGGGCAAGGCCATTGAACCGGCAACCCTGCCCGCCGGCTTTGAATGGCGCACGGACATTGCCCTGCTGGCCGGCATTGCCGCCAAGGAAGCGGTGGTGTCCACCATGGGCACGGCCTATTCCCTGGGCGATGTGGACCCCGAAGACGCCAAGCCCCTGGAAACCCTGTTGCAGCAGGCGCCGGGCTGGTCCAAGGCCACCGCGCTGTCGCTCATGCTCTTTGTGCTGCTGTATTCGCCGTGCTTTGTATCGCTGGTGGTCATCCAGCGCGAGGCCGGGGGCTGGCGCTGGCTGTTCTTCAGCATCTTCTTCAATACGGCCCTGGCCTACGGCGTGGCTGTGGTGGCCTACCAGATCGGCAAGGCCGTGTGGGGCTAGGCAGTCCGCTTCCGTCCGTCATGTCAGACCACACCGGGATGCCCCGCGGGGCATCCCGGTTTTCTGTTTTTCTGTATGGTTGCTGTCTGTGGTTCCAGTGCCGTGCCCGTCACGCCGTGCCGGCGTGTGCGCATAGCGGCGTATGCCGCTTTGCACGGAAGGCGACCCGTGCCGCGGTGGGCGGATGGGGCCATGCGCCGGGGCTAGCCGCCCACAACGCCGGCCAGAATGCGGCAGCCCTGGGGCAGGTCCAGCGGCAATACGCGGATATCCCGCGCGCCGGCATCGCGCATGAAGGTCATGAGTTCTCCCTGGGTATAGGCCTGGCCCTCCGGGGTCTGCACCAGCATGTTCATGCCGAACAGCGCCGGATGCGGCGGCCCCGTGCGGTCGTCATCAAGTACAAATTCCTGAATGAGCAGCAGACCGCCCGGCAGCAGGGCCTGCCCGGCCTTGCGCACCACACAGGCCGCCATGCTGGGGGACAGGCTGTGCAGAATCTGCGAAAGCCAGGCAATGTCATGGCCGGCCGGCAGGCTGTCGCGCGTGAAGTCCCCGGCCACAAAGGCAATGCGGTCCTGCATGCCTTCCTCTTCCAGCACCTGCCGGGCATAGGGCCGGGAGGTGGGCAGGTCAAAAACCGTGGCCGTCAGCCCGGGATGCTCGCGGCAGAAGCGCACGGCATAGGCGCCGGTGGCGCCGCCCAGGTCCAGCAGGCGGCGGCGCTGGCCGATGTCGATATGCGGCACGCTGCGGCTGGCCTGGGCATTGGCCACATTGCGCATGCCCATAAGGAACGACTCGTGATCATCGGTGGGGGCCTCGTCCCGGGAGCGCAGCAGGCTGTGCCCGGCCCGCACGGCGCCGGCCAGGTCCAGCCAGCGGGGCGCCAGCCGCCGGTGGTGGCCCACAATATAGCCCAGGTATTCCTTGCGGTCCCGGCACAGATACTGCCGGGCAAAGGGCGTCAAGGCGCACAGGCCGTCGTCTGTGCGGCGCAGCAGCTCCAGCGCGCACAGCGCCGTGATCATCATGTCCAGGCCGCGCGGGCTGCATGCCGTTCGGCGGGCCAGCTCGTCCACGGGCAGCGGCCCGTCCGTCAGCGGAGTAAAGATGTCCAGCTCCATGGCGGCATGCAGGGTAAAACTTTCCCAGAACAGGCCGGAAGACTGCAAAAAGGTCGTGGGGGTCCAGGTGCGCATGGTTCGCCTCCTTGAGCAATGCGGACGGCCCCGTGCGGGGCTTTTTCCAGAAGTCGCATATTTCGGGCGGAATGTCATGCCGGCGGGGGAGGGGAGCGTCATTCCCTGATGCGCAACAGTGTGTCGCGCTCCGGCCGTATCGTCATTGAACGGCTTTTGCTCTTTGCCCTTTTGGGATAGGCTCTTCGGAAATACGGATCGCGACGAGCGGGAGGTACTGCAATGGCAACCCCCTTTCCCCTGAGTGAAGAGGATACCAAGCTCCGCTACATCACGCCCGACATCATGAGGGCCGGCTGGGACATACATACCCAGATACGTATGGAGTACTATTTCACGGAAGGCCGCGTGGTGGTGCACGGCACGCAGGCACGGCGCATGGAAGGCCGCAAGGCGGACTATCTGCTGTCCTACCGGGCCAACATGCCGCTGGCCATCGTGGAGGCAAAGCGGCACGACCAGCCGCTGGGGGCGGGCATGACGCAGGCCGTGGAGTATGCGGCGCGGCTGGACATTCCCTTTGCCTACTCGTCCAACGGGCGGGGTTTTCTGGAGCACGACATGCTGACCGGCCGGGAAAGCGAGCTGCCGCGGCATGCGTTTCCTTCGCCGGAGGCGCTGTGGCAGCGCCTGCTGGCACACAAGAGCCTTATGCCGGAAACGCAGGCCATTGTCGATCAGCCCTGGTATTTTGGCGAGGATGCGCACACGCCGCGCTATTATCAGCGCATAGCCGTCAACCGTGCCGTGGAGGCCATAGCCCGGGGGCAAAAACGGCTGCTGCTGGTCATGGCCACGGGCACGGGCAAGACGTATACGGCCTTCCAGATAATCTATCGCCTCTGGAAATCCGGGGCACGGCGCAAGGTGCTTTTTCTGGCGGACCGGAATTTCCTTGTGGATCAGACCATGAATCAGGATTTCCGGCCCTTTGGCAATAAAATGCACAAGATTGTGCATCGCAGGCTGGACAGTGCCTATGAAATCTATCTTGCCCTGTATCAGCAGCTGGCCGGCGACGAAAACGAGGAACCCTTCCGGCAGTTTCAGCCCGGATTTTTCGATCTGATCATCGTGGACGAATGCCACCGCGGCAGCGCGCGCGAAAATTCCCGCTGGCGCAGGATTCTCGACTACTTCAGCGGGGCCACGCAGATCGGCCTTACCGCCACGCCCCGGGAAAGCGAGGACGTTTCCACCTCCGGCTATTTCGGGCCGCCTGTCTATACCTACAGCCTGCGGCAGGGCATTGACGACGGTTTTCTGGCCCCGTACAAGGTCATCCGCGTCATGCTGGACAAGGACCTTGACGGCTGGCGGCCAGGGCCTGGCGTGATAGACGACTACGGCAACGAGATAGAGGATCGCGACTACAACGTGCGGGATTATGACCGAAACCTGATCATCGACGACCGCACGCTGGCAGTCGCCCGCCGCGTCAGCGAGTTTCTGAAGGATAACGACCGCTTTGCCAAGACCATCGTCTTCTGCGCCAACATCGATCACGCCGAGCGCATGCGGCAGGCGCTGGTCAACGAAAATGCCGACCTCGTGGCCCGTCATCCCCGCTATGTCATGCGCATCACCGGCGACAATCCCCAGGGCAAGGCCCAGCTCGACAATTTTCTCGATCCGGATTCCCCTTTTCCGGTCATTGTCACCACTTCCCGCCTGCTGACCACCGGCGCGGACTGCAAGACCTGCAAGCTCATCGTGCTGGATAACGTCATCAATTCCATGACCGAGTTCAAGCAGATCATCGGGCGCGGCTCGCGCCTGCGGCCGGAGAACGGCAAGTGGTTCTTCACCATCATGGACTTTCGCGATGCCTGCCGCCTGTTTGCCGATCCCGACTTTGACGGCGACCCCCTGCCGCCGGACGATCCGGCTCTTCCAGATGACCCGCCCCTGCCGGATGACCCGGCCCTGCCGCCCGGCGGCGACAGTGCGCGGCCGCCCCGGCCGGAGACGGAGCGCCAGCCCACGCCCCGCATCCATGGCGTGGATGTCAGCATCGTGCACGAGCAGGTGCAGTATTACGGCGAGGACGGCAAGCTGGTCACGGAAAGTCTGATCGATTATTCCCGCCGCAACATCCGGCAGAAGTTTGCCACGCTGGATACCTTCCTCCATGCCTGGAATGTCGAAGCCCGCAAGCAGGCCATTGTGGAAGAGCTGAGCCGGCAGGGCGTGCCCCTTGCCATGCTGCGCGAGGTCTCCGGCAAGACGGATATCGACGATTTTGACCTTATCTGCCATATTGCCTTCGACCAGAAGCCCCTTACCCGCGCCGAACGCGCCGCCCGGGTCAGAAAGCGCGATTACCTGCACCGCTATTCCGAACAGGCCCGCGCCGTCCTTTCGGCCCTGCTGGACAAGTATCAGGATGCGGGCATCAGCCAGCTGGAAGACCTCGGCGTTCTGGCCCTGCCGCCGTTCAACCGCATGGGCAGCCCGCGCAGCCTTGCCGACCTGTTCGGCGGGCGTCAGGGCCTGCTTGACGCCCTGCGCGGGCTGGAAGCGGAAATCTATGCCGCCTGAGCGGGCAGGGTGCGCTTTTCGCCCGCCCCTTGCCCGCGGTGCGGCCTGACGGCCCGCCAGCTGTGACCCATCACCCCCAAGGACAAAAGGATTCCTCTCATGTCGCTTTCCACCATCGTCAAACGGCTCCAGAACATCATGCGCAATGATACCGGCATCAACGGCGATGCCCAGCGCATTGAGCAGATCGTCTGGCTGCTCTTTCTCAAGATTTACGATGCCAAGGAAGCGGACTGGGAATTTATGGCCACGGATGCGCCGTATCGCTCCGTCATTCCCGAGCGCCTGCGCTGGCGCAACTGGGCCGTGGACAGGGCGGACGGGCAGGCCATGACCGGCGATGCCCTGTTGCAGTTCGTCAACAATGATCTGTTCCCCACGCTCAAGAATCTGCCGCTGGACGAGCATGCCACCCGCCGTCAGCGCATCGTGCGCGCCGCCTTTGAGGACAACAACAACTATATGAAGGACGGCATCCTGCTGCGGCAGGTAATCAACGTCATCGACGAAATCGACTTCGAGTCCTACGAAGACCGCCATGCCTTCGGGGAAATTTACGAAACCATCCTCAAGAGTCTGCAAAGCGCGGGCAATGCGGGCGAATTTTACACCCCGCGCGCGGTAACGGACTTCATGGCCCGCATGCTGGCCCCCAAAATCGGCGAGCGCGTGGCCGACTTTGCCTGCGGCACCGGCGGCTTTCTTGTTTCCGCCCTCAAGCTGCTGGAGCCGCAAATCCGCAGCACGGAGGACAGGGAGCTGTGCAATGCCTCGCTTTACGGCTGCGAAAAAAAGGCGCTGCCCTATCTGCTGTGCGCCACCAACATGTTTTTGCATGATGTGGACAGCCCCAACGTTTTTCACAGCAATTCCCTTGCCCGCCGCGTGCAGGACAGGGGCGAAACCTTTGACATCATCCTCATGAATCCCCCCTACGGCGGCAGCGAGCTGGAGGCCATCCGCCAGAATTTTCCGGTGGAATTCCGCAGCAGCGAAACGGCGGATCTGTTCATGGCCGTCATTCTCTACCGCCTCAGGGAGGGCGGCCGCGCGGCCGTCATCCTGCCTGACGGCTTCCTGTTCGGTGTCGACGGGGCCAAGCGCGCCCTCAAGGAGGTGCTTTTTGCGCGCTGCAACCTGCATACCGTCATCCGCCTGCCCAGGAGCGTCTTTGCCCCGTATACCGGCATCACCACCAATATCCTGTTCTTTGATCGCAACGGCCCCACCCGGGAGACCTGGTTCTATCGCCTGGACCTGCCCGAGGGCTACAAGGCCTTTTCCAAGACAAAGCCCATGCGCCTTGAGCATTTTGCCCCGGTCATGGACTGGTGGAACGCGCGCCGGCCCCTTGTGGAAAACGATGTTCCCCGCGCAGCCTGCTATGCGGCGGCGGACATTGCCGCCCGGGACTACAATCTTGATTTGTGCGGCTTTCCCCATGAGGAAGAGGAAATCCTGCCGCCTGCGGAACTGATTGCCCGCTACCGCGAAGAACGGCAGCGCCTTGCCGCCGCGCTGGATGAGCGCCTTGACCGCATCCTGGCGGCGCTGGGGGAATAGATGAACGCCCGTCAGCTGAAAAATGCCATTTTGCAGCAGGCCATCGAAGGCCGCCTTGTGCCGCAGCACCCGGACGACGAACCCGCCGCCGTCCTGCTGGAACGTATCCGCGCCGAAAAGGCCCGCCTTGTGGCCGCAGGCAAAGTCAGGAAGCAGAAGCCCCTGCCGCCCGTGAGCGAGGAGGAAAAGCCCTTTGCCCTGCCCAATGGCTGGGAATGGGTGCGGCTGGGGGAGGTGTCCAGAAGCATTCATTACGGATTTACAGCTTCTGCAACTCCTGTAGGAAATGTAAAACTCCTACGGATTACAGATATTCAGGGTGATTTCGTTGATTGGGACGCTGTACCATTTTGCTCGGTAAGTAACGATAAGATATCAAACTATATTCTCGATGAAGGAGATATTCTTATTGCAAGAACAGGAGGAACCATCGGGAAATCATTTCTTATTGATAAGGTTGTACAGACAGCTATATTTGCTTCATATTTGATACGTGTCACACTTTGTGATGCTGTCTCGCCTTTTTTTATAAAATATTTTTTAGGAAGTCAGCTTTATTGGAATCAACTTATGGCCGCCAGCATGGGCACAGGGCAGCCAAATGTTAATGGCACGGCATTGGCAAAGCTGTATCTTCCCCTTCCTCCGCTGGCCGAGCAGAAGCGTATTGTGGCCAAACTGGAAGAACTCCTGCCGGACGTGGAGGCTTACGGTCAGGCGCAGGAGGCGCTGGACGCGCTGGAGGCCGCCTTGCCGGAACGGCTGCGGAAATCCCTGTTGCAGGAGGCGATGCAGGGCCGCCTTGTGCCGCAGCACCCGGATGACGAACCTGCCGCCGTCCTGCTGGAACGTATCCGTGCCGAAAAGGCCCGCCTTGTGGCCGCAGGCAAAGTCAGGAAGCAGAAGCCCCTGCCGCCCGTGAGCGAGGCGGAAAAGCCCTTTGCCCTGCCCAACGGCTGGGAATGGGTGCGGCTGGGGGAGGTGGCTTTATACGGTTCCGGGAGAACCGTGAAAGAAGGAGAAGTCGTTTCAGGATGGCTTCTTGAGCTTGAAGATATTGAAAAAGATACGGGAAATATTTTAATAAGACGGCATATAGATGCTAAAAAACTCGGCAGTACAAAAAATATATTTAAAAAAGGGAATGTACTTTATAGCAAGTTGCGTCCAAATTTAAATAAGGCTGTCCTTGCAGACTGTGACGGATATTGCTCTTCGGAGATTATACCTATTGATTTTGGGAAAGATGTTTATCCTAATTTCGCTCATCTATTTTTATTATCTACATTTTTTGTTGAATATGCTACTAAAAAAGCCTATGGCGTAAAAATGCCTCGCTTGGGAACCGATGATGCGAAAAAAGCTCTCTTTCCCCTTCCTCCGCTGGCCGAGCAGAAGCGTATTGTGGCCAAACTGGAAGAACTCCTGCCCCTGTGCCGCGGGGAGGCACAAGACGCATGAATGCTGTCGCCTGGCCACGCTGGTTGCGCATCATGCTGCGGCGAAAGGCTCGCCACATGGAGCGCACCCCCTTGCAGTTGTTTGCCTGGCTGCTGGGCGGCATCTGCGGGGCCTTTCTGTTGTGCATCATCTTCGCTGGCGACAATGAAACAGCGTATACCGCCTTTGGCAGCCTGTTCAGCGCCCTGGCCTTTGCGGGGGTTATTGTCACGGTGCTGTTGCAGCGTGCAGAATTGCGTGAACAGCGCAAGGAACTTCGCGCCCAGCGTCGTGAACTGGAAGGACAGAAACGAGAGCTGGAAATTCAAAACCGCACGGCACAGCTACAGCGCTTTGAAAACAGTTTCTTTCATTTGCTGGAAGGCTTCAAGAATACCCTCGATGAATTGAGAGAGGAAGATAAGGGGCGTTCTACTTCACCAAGTTGCTTTGATGATTTTCACAGGGAAATTGACGATAGAATGCGTTTTTATAAACGTTTTGGTGTGGCAGGAACAAGGCATGATATACAGTTTTGCCTTACGCATTTGCCAACAATATATAAAAAATTTTTTTATGAATATTATCTGATTATAAATTTTATCTGCAATCATGAAGCATTCATGTATGATAAAAGTAAAATTTTTGAATATATTTCAATTGTGAATATAGCATTAAACAATAGCGAATATTTTTTGTTATTTTATGATGGCATCGCACATGTGGAAAGAGCACAGCTTATAAACAAATACGCCTTGTTTGCAAAATATTCCTTGCTCAACAGCTCAAAAACTCCCTGTCGTCCTTGGCATACACTTTTTTATGCCCCGTCAGCCTTTGGTGCGGACTATGAGGAATATGTGCGGCAGCATCGGCTGCAAGGAAAATGTCTGAGTGATTTCTTGCCGGATGTCCCGACACGTGCTCGGCAGGGATGATGCTGCCGGACCCATGCCTTTTCGTACAGCGGGCACGGCAAGCGCTTGGGCGCGGCGCGGCAGAGGAAAGACGGCCGCTGCCGCAGGCTGCCCCGTTCAGGGCCGCAGGGTCTGCCACCAGGGGACGGGGGCGGCAGCGGGGTCAGCAGCGGGCCGGGGCTGCGTGACCGCATCCAGCGCCAGGGCCTCGCCAATGCGGGGCATGAGCAGGCGCCAGCGGCGGCCACGGCTGGCGGCGCTGATGCGCCTGTAGGGATCGTCCCAGCTGTGGTAGGCAAGGGAAAACTTGCCGGCATGGGCGGGCAGCAGGCTTCGGGCACGCAGGTCGTGGGCGGCGCGGGCCGTTTCTTCCGGCGTCATGTGGATGAACGGCCAGCGGCGGTCATACTGGCCGCAGTCCAGCAGCACGCAGTCAAAGGGGCCGAAGCGGCGGCCCAGTTCCGCAAAGTGGGGGCCATAGCCGCTGTCGCCGCTGTAAAAGAGGCGCCGGTGCGGCGTTTCCAGCACAAAGCCGGCCCACAGGCTTGCGTTGCGCGCCAGCGAGCGGCCGGAATAGTGCCGCGCCGGGGTAATGCGGACAGTGAGCGTGCCCAGGGTCAGCGCATCGCCCCAGTCGCCCTCGTGAATCTGTGCTGGCGCAAAGCCCCAGCGCCGCAGGTGCGCCCCCACGCCCAGCCCGCAGACTATCTGCCGGATGCGGGGCCGCAGGGCGCGCAGGGTGGCATAATCCAGATGATCCCAGTGATCGTGGGAAATGAGCAATACGTCAATGTCCGGCAGCTGGTCCGGCGTATAGGGATTGCTGCCCGGAAAGGCCCGCGTAATCCAGGAAACGGGCGAGGCATGGTCGCTCAGCACCGGATCAATGAGGATGCGCTGGCCGTCCAGCTGGAGCAGAAAGGAGGAATGCCCCAGCCAGACCAGGGAATCCGTTGCGCGGTCCAGCGTGGTCAGGGGCGTGTTGGCCGTCGGCACCGGCCCCGGCGGCACGGGGTGGTCCTTTTTGCGCAGCAGAAATTGCAGCAGGGAAGCCGCCATGCTGCTGTCATCCGCAAGAACGGGGGTGGGCAGCTCGTTATGGAATGCGCCGTCCGCATAGTGGGGAGAGCGGGCCAGACGCTGCTGTTCCGCCTCGTCCGGCAGCGCGCCAAAGGGAAGACTGCCCAGAAACAGGCGGATGCCCAGGGCCAGAGCGCCCAGAAGGCACAGCAGCACAAGCACCAGACGCCTCCAGCGTAGTTTCATCATACCCATCCTTGCGGCGTCCCGTGCGCATCAGGCCGGGAAAGGCCGCGCTGCATGCGTGCCTGCCTGCCGCCGGGCAGCACGCGGACACGCCTGCGCGCAGCGCTGCTCCATGGCGCAAATCAGTACGAACATGCCTAAAACCGGCCCAAAACCGGCCCAAAACCAGGCACGAACCGGCACACGCCGGGCAGGGCGGGGCAGCACGCCCATATGCTGAGGGCCGGCCCTGCGCACCGCCGGCCGGCCCCGTCACATCGCCACGGGCAGCGTGCCTAGACCTGGCTGCCCATGGTGCGGGCCGCATCCAGCACAGCGGTATGGGTGCGGATGTCTCCCGGATCGGTTGCGCCCACACCTCGGACGACGCCTGCCAGACGCGCCTTGGGAAAACAGGAAATCCAGCCTTTCAGGCCGTTCAGCGCCCCATCCACGGCGCTTTCCGCGCTGTCCGCCGCTGAGGCCAGCAGGTAGACATGGCGGAAGGCATAGTCGGACGAAAAGAGCGGATTGGCCCGGTCCAGCAGGGTCTTCATCTGGCCGCACATTTCATAATAGTAAATGGGCGTGGCAAAGACGAGCACCTGGGCGTCCTTCATTTTCTGCACAATGCTGTTGGCATCGTCATGGATGACGCAGCGCTGCGTTTTCTGACAGGCCAGGCAGCCCTTGCAGAACTGGATGGTCTTGTCGCGCAGGGAGAGCTTTTCCACCGCATGGCCCGCCTCGTGGGCGCCCTGGGCAAAGGCATCGGCCAGCAGGTCAGAATTGCCGCCCGTGCGGAGGCTGGTGGAAATGATGAGTACGTTTTTCATGGCAAGTTCCTTGTGCAGCGGCGGGGCATATGGCCGCGGACTGCGGGCCGGTGCTGCCGCGTCTGCCCTCCGGCATGGCGGCGGAGCATCAGCCGGGCAGCGGGGTGTCGTGCGGCACACGGGCTGCCCGGCCGGGAAAGCGGGCAAAACCGGCTCCGGCCGGGGCCGCCGCTAGAGGGGTATCAGTTCGTACTTGTCCGTGCCCATGCCCATTTCCTTCATGTAGGAAAGCTGGCGCAGGCCGGAACGGGATTCGATGCGCTCCACCATGTGGGCGCGTACCGCAGGGGGCAGAGCGTAGATCATGTCTACCGAGGCCTTGTCAATGGCCAGCAGATCGGTGGAGGCCAGAATGCCCAGATCGGGCAGGCGCACCGGTTCGGCATGGATGCCCTCGCAGTCGCAGCTGACGGACATGTTCCGCAGCACATTGATATAGGTGATGTGCGGGCCGAAATGGGTGGTGATGGCCTTGCCGCCCTCCACCATGCGTTCCATGAAGTTGGGGCCGCCGGACCACTGCACGCCGTTTTCCTGGTGCAGTTGCAGCTTGCCCACCTTGCCCGACGCACAGCCGATGGAGATATTTTTCAGCGAGCCGCCAAAGCCGCCCATGGTATGCCCCTTGAAATGCGTAAGCACCACCATGGAATCATAGCGCAGCAAATGCTTGCCCACGGCTACTTCCTTGAGCCACTTGCCGCCGGGAACGGGCAGCGGGGTGTCGCCGTCCTCATCCATGATGTCTACGGTGGTAAAGGCCGACCAGCCGTTGGTTTCCAGGGTTTTGCGGTGGCCTGCCGTGGTCTGGCGCGGGCTGTCGTACAGCACGTTGCATTCCACAATGGTGGACTGGGGAATGCCGGCCATGAATTCCCGCACCCACTGGCGCGGAATGATGTTGGGGCCGTTGGGTTCGCCGGTATGTACCTTGATGGCCACCTTGCCGCTGATCTGCCCGTTGACCAGGGCATACAGCTTTTTGAGGGCTGCGGCGCTGCATTCCTTGCTGTAGTAGACGGTGGCCCGGCCCGAAGCCGGGGCGGCCATGTTCTCCTGTGCGGCGGCGGCCGGCGTCGTGCCTGCCAGGCCGTTCAGGGCCACGCTTCCCAGCGCCATGGCGCTGCCTTTCATGAAATCCCGTCGGCTAAGAACTGTCATGCTTGCCTCCGTAATGGTTGTGCGCGGGGCTGCCGTCCTGTGCTTCCGGCGCAGCGGAAGGGGGGCGTCTGCCCGCGCTGTGACCGGCAGGACAGGGCGCAAATCGTGCTGTGCCGCGTGAGTCCGGCCGGCAGGGCAGGTGCCTGCTGTCATCAGGCTAGCGGCATCTGCCGCATCTGACAAGGCGCCGTGCCCCGGAGTCTGCACGCCGCGGGCGGCGCCCTGTGCGGCGGAATGCGGGCCTACAGGAAAGCGCCGTTGCACACCTGCAATACCTGGCCCCGCACGGCGCGGCCCATCTTGCTGGCAAGATACAGGCAGGCATACGCCTGGTCCATGGGATCGCATTCCGGACCGGGAAAATAGACATAGTGGCCGCTGTATTCCAGCATCTTGGCGCCGCCGGGCTGTTCGCCCTTTTTGTTGGCCAGGTGGGCCGGCGTCCGGGTGGCGCCGGGGGCAATGGCATTGCAGCGGATATTGGTGTTCACCAGGCGCATGGCTACGTTTTTGGTCAGGGTGTTCAACGCGCCCTTGGTGGACGTATAGGTGGCCCCGCAGAAGGGGCGCGTGCCGTTGACGGAGGACACGTTGATGATCACGCCCTCGTTCTTGGGCAGAAAGATTTTCAGGGCTTCGCGGATGTAGCGCATGGGGCCGCCCAGATTGGTATTCATCACATAGCTCATCCATTCGTCATCCGTTTCGTCAATGAGCTTCTGTTCGCCGATGCCCGCATTGTTGATGAGGATGTCCAGGTCGCCGTACGCCTTGAGGGTTTCGGCAAAAACCCGCCGGGTGTCTTCCGTGGAGCACACATCGGCCACCACGCCCATGGCCCGGCCGCCCCTGGCCCGGATGCCGTCCACCACGGCGTCCAGCTTGTCCTTGCCGCGGGCCGTCAGCACCACGGCGGCCCCCTCTTCCGCAAACAGTTCCGCCATGGACTGACCCATGCCGTAACTGGCCCCCGTGATGATGGCAACCTTATCCTTCAACATCTGGCTTTCCATAGGACAACTCCTTGCATTGGCTTGGGGCACGCCGCATGCCCGTTCCGGCAGGCGGCGGGTCTGCTGGCCGGACCGTGCCGCCACAGGCTGCCCCCGTGCCTCTTGTCTAAACGGCAGCAAGTATAATATCAATTACTTATAATGAATAATTAACCATGCCTTGAAAGCATGAAAATGCCTGCTGACCGGGGCAGCGCGCCGAGGCCATGGCGCGGGGGCGCGAGCGCCGGGCTGCGGGGCCGCAGCGTTGCGGGCGTCGGGCCGTGTGTGCCGGCGGCAGGCAGGGGAGGTCCCATGGATGTGCGTGTGTTGCGCTATTTTCTGGCCGTGGCGCGGGAGGAAACCATTTCCCGCGCGGCGGAGGCCGTGCATGTGACCCAGCCCACCCTTTCCCGGCAGATGATGGAGCTGGAAGAAGAGCTGGGCAAAACGCTTTTTCTGCGGGGCAAGCGGCGCATCTCCCTGACGGAGGAGGGCATGTTCTTTCGCCGGCGGGCACAGGAAATCGTGGACCTGGTGGACAAGACCAGGGCCGAATTCCAGGCCATGGACGCGCATATCAGCGGGGAGGTCTGGATCGGCGGCGGCGAAACCGATGCCATGCGCCTGCTGGTGCGCACGGCACGTCGCCTGCGGGCATCGCATCCCCACATTGCCTATCATCTGTTCAGCGGCAATGCGGAAGCGGTGGCGGAACGTCTGGACAAGGGGCTGGTGGATTTTGGCGTGTTCATCGGGGCCACGGATCTGTCAAAATACGATTTTCTGGCTCTGCCCGTCACGGATGTCTGGGGCGTGCTCATGCGCAGGGACAGTCCGCTGGCGGCACGCCGGACCATACGCCCGCAGGACCTGCGCGGCCTGCCGCTCATCTGTTCCCGGCAGAGCCTGGTCAGAAACGAGCTTGCCGGCTGGATGGGGGACAGCTGCGGCACGCCGGACACGGTGGCAACCTATAACCTGCTCTACAATGCCTCCCTGATGGTGGAAGAGGGCATGGGCTATGCCCTGTGCCTGGACAGGATCATCCGCACTGCCGACGACAGCCTGCTGTGCTTCCGGCCGCTGGAACCCCGGCTGGAAGTCAGCCTGCATGTGGCCTGGAAGAAGGATCAGGTGTTTTCCCGGGCGGCTGCCCGCTTTCTGCAATACCTTCAGGAGGACCTGGCGGCACAGCTCCCGCCGCAGGCATGAGGGGACCGGGGGCGGCCATTGAGGGAATCAGGCAAGGAAGAGGGCGGATTGGTGCTCGTCAGGCGGCAGCAGGCACAGTAGCCTCATGCCATGAACAAGGAGGTTCCGCATGAGCACCAGACGGAACGGAACAGACCTGCGCCGTCGCGAGCTTTTGCGTGCGGCGGCAATCCTGGCGGCAGCGCCTGTGCTGGCAGGCGGGCTGCCCGCCACGGAAAGCGCGGCAGGGGATGCGCCCTGCCTGTCCCCTGCCGCAGGGACGGCACGCTGCCCTGACCTGCCCCTGCTGACGCAAAAGCGCACCCTGGGGCGCGGCGCATACAGCATGGAAGTGTCTGCCCTGGGCTTCGGCGTCATGGGGGCAACCTACAATCGCGGTATTGCCCCGGACAGAAAGGCCATGATTGCGCTGATACGCCAGGCAGCGGAACACGGCATCACCCTGTTTGACACCGCGCAGGTATACGGACCGCTGACCAATGAGGAACTGGTCGGGGAGGCCCTGGCACCCTACCGGAACCGCGTGGCCATCACCACCAAGTTTGGTCACAGCATTGTCAACGGCGTGTACCAGACCGGCAGGCTGAACAGCCGGCCGGAAAATATCCGCCGCGTGGCGGAAGCATCCCTCCGGCGTCTGCGGGTCGATGCCATTGACCTTTTCTATCAGCACCGCTTTGACCCGGAAGTGCCCATAGAGGACGTGGCCGGTACCGTGGGCGATCTCATCCGTCAGGGCAAGGTCAAGCGCTTTGGCCTGTGCGAAGTGGGACCGGAAACCATCCGGCGCGCCCATGCCGAACAGCCCGTCACCGCCGTGCAGAGCGAATATCATCTCATGTGGCGCGAGCCGGAAACCACCATCTTCCCCGTTCTGGAAGAACTGGGCATCGGCTTTGTGCCCTACAGTCCGCTCAACCGGGGCTTTCTGGGCGGGGATATGACCGCCCATACCCGTTTTGACTCCGGCAATGACAATCGCCAGACCCTGCCCCGCTTTCAGCCGGAAGTGCTGGGGAGCAATTTGCAGTTTGTGGAGGTGCTGCACCGCTTCGGCCGGTCCAGGGGAGTCACCTGCGCACAGCTTGCCCTGGCCTGGCTGCTGCGGCGGGAAGGCGTTGTGCCCATTCCTGGCACCACCAAGCTGTCCCATCTGGAGGAAAATATCCGGGCGGTCCAGGTGGCCGTGCCGCCTGACGAGTGGACGGCGCTGGAAGAGGCCCTTTCCCGCGTGCCTGTGGCGGGCGACCGCTACCCCGCCGAGCAGCAGCGGCAGATACAGCGAAGCTAGGGGCATGGCCGGGGCATGCGCGTCCGCCGGGCGGCGCGTCCCCGTGCCCGAGAAAACAAAAACGATGTGGGAGCAGAGCGCATGAAACAGGAAATGATGCGGGCCGGCGTGCTTGTGGGGCCGCGGCAGATTGCCATTCGCCAGGTCCCCGTTCCGGCCATGGGGCCGGGCATGGTGAAGATACGGGTTGCCGCCTGCGGGGTCTGCGGCAGTGATATCCACATGTGGCAGGCAGGCAGGGGCTGGGGGCCTGACCCCGCGGCTGAATTTCACATGGGCCACGAGTTTTGCGGCGTGGTGGTGGACCCCGGCGACAGCGACTTTCGCGAAGGCGAGCGCGTGACCTTCTGGGCCAATCTCTATTGCGGCACGTGTGACATGTGCCTGTCCGGCCGGGAGCATCTCTGCCGTCAGGTGAACGGCACCCGCTATATCGGCTTTGTCTGCAATGGCGGGTATGCGGAATACTTTGTGGGCAGGGCGCGCAATGCCTGGCGGCTGCCGGACGCGGTGTCGGACATTGCCGCCAGCCTCATTGATCCGCTGATGGTGGCCTATCATGCGGTGCGGCAGTCCCGCCTGAAGCTGCACGATACGGTGCTGGTGGTGGGCAGCGGCATCATTGCACAGCTTGTCGGCGGGCTGGCGAAGCGGGCAGGGGCCTCCGTGCTGGCCATGTCCCGGATCGACGACCGGCAGACAGGCCGGGCCAGAGAAATCGGCGATTTTGACATGTACCTTGACGGCACTGCCCCGGACAGGGCCGCGCGGATGCAGCGGGCTTCCCGGGGCGGCTTTGACGTAGTGTTCGAGGCAGTGGGAACCGGGGAATCACTGGCCACCTGCCTGGATGGCGTGAAGCCCGGCGGAGAAATCGTGCTCATCGGCAATTCCACGACGCCCCTGGTGCCCTTTGCCCTGAATCGCGCCGTGCTGCACGAGGTGCGGCTGACGGGCAGCGTGTCCTGCACCCGCGCAGAGTTTGCGGAAACCATTGACCTCATCGCCGGCGGGACCATTGATGTGGAACGCTACGTAACCGATATTCTGCCGCTGGACATGTTGCAGCATGCCCTGGAAAAGCAGGTTGCGCCCGAGGCGGGCGTGCTGAAAACCGTCATCAGGCCATAGACACGGGCGGGAGCCGCTGCCAATGGCGAAGGGGCTGATCCCTCCCGGCAGCGGCCCCCGTTTCGAGCAGCTATGCAAGCTGCGCCGCGGCGATTTTGGCGTATCCCTTCCAGGCAAAGAGGGGCGTTTCCGCCGGATTGGCGTAGACCTTCTGCACGGGGCAGATATAGAAGTAATGATCGCCCACATCCACAAATTCGCGCAGGCTGGCCTGGATGGCCAGCACGCTGTGCACGGGAATCTGGATGGCGCAGTCCGGGAGGTCCGTAAGGTCAATGCCGAAATCCCTGGCCTTGTCCCGCGTTCTTCCCGTGCTGGTGCCGCATTGCATGACCTGCTTTGCCAGGGGCGTGCCGGGAATGGTGAGCACCACCTCCCGGCTGGCCCGCACCATTTCGCCGGTATAGGAGGTTTTCATCATGGCAAAGCCGATGATTTCCGGCGCAAGGCTCAGGTAGGTCCACCACGATACCGTGGCAAGATTGGTGATGCCGGCAGGTGTCCGGGAACAGACAAGCGACAGCGGGTTGGGAGAGGTGAGGGCTGCCGCCTCGATGAGGGAAAGGGTCTGCATGGATGTTCTCCTTGTGATGGTCAGTGAGGTCCGCCTTCCTACAGCGAAGCCCCGAAGCGGAAGGCTTCCTCAAGCACGGGCTGTCCGGCCACGGCGCCCGCTTCAAAAACGCCGCCGGCCAGCACCTGCCCCAGGTCCTTCCATTCCAGGAAGCCGAGAAGCGCATGATAATAGTCCAGCACGGGCTTCCAGTTGTCCGGGGTGTTGCCTTCCGCGGCCATGATGAGCGCGCATTCCTTGCGGGGATTGGCATAGCCGGCATGGCATTCCGCCACGGCAAACAGACGGTCAAAGGCGGTTTTCAGCTGGCCGGACAGTCCCCAGTAATACATGGGCGATGCCAGCACCACCACGTCCGCCGCGCGGTAGACGGGATAGATGGCTGTCATGCCGTCTTTCTGCACGCAGGGGCTGTTCACGTCGCGGCCCCCCTGCACGCAGCCAAGACAGCCGTGAATGTCCAGCTTTTGCAGGTCAAAGCGGGTCACCGTGTGGCCGGCGCTTTCCGCGCCCTTGGTAAAAGCCTGGCACAGCATGGCCGTATTGCCGTGCAGGCGGGGACTTCCATTGAGAATAAGGATGTTCTTGCTCATGATGCTTTTCTCCTTGCGGGGGATTTGTCGCTGTCGGTCTGGCGCACAAGGGGGCAGCCTGTTCGCAGGGGGCAGGGGCGCCACGCGCCGGCTACAGGGAGTGCATAAGATGGCGGCTGACCATAAGGTCCAGTTCCGCGTCCGTATGTGATTGCAGGATGTCTGCAATATCTGCCAGCACACGCTGCTTTGTTTCCGTATCGCGGTTGGCAAAGCGGTAGTTGAGCGGATTCAGGTAGTGAATGCCGTCATACACCGTGTCGATGGCGAGATTTTGCAGAAAAACCAGCAGTTCTTCCATTTTTTCCCGTTCCGGGGCTTCCGTGAACTCGCCGCGCTGCACCATGTCGGCCAGCGGGGTACGGGGAAAGATGGTCATGCCCGTGGTGGTGATGCGCTGCGGGTGCACGCTGTTGAACATGCGCGCCGTGGCTTCGCCGCTGATGCGGCCGGCGCCCTTGCCGCCCATGCCCAGAACGTAAAAGGTTGTGTAGCCTATGCCCGCATCGTCCAGCCTGAGCAGCTGCCCCACGGCCTGGGCAGCGGTATGGCCCTTGTTCATGAGCCTGAGCACTTGGTCATTGCCGTTTTCCGTGCCGATGTAGAGGTAGTTCAGGCCCTGCTGGCAGAGGTCGCGCAGTTCTGCGTCGCTCTTGCCCGCAATGTCGGCAATGCGGCTCTGCATGCTCACGCGCGTCAGCCGGGGAAGATGCCGCCGCAGCACGTCAAGGTAGTCCCGCAGCCGCGAGACCGGCAGGGCAAAGGGATTGGAGCCGGTGAGGTAGACTGCCGTAGGGGCGGGAAAACGGCCCCTGCTGGCCAGCACTTCCTGTTCCAGCATGTCGGGCGTGACGGCCATGAAGGGATAGCCGCGCGAAACATAGCAGAAATGGCAGGCATTGTAGGTGCAGCCCTGGGTGGCGCGCAGCAGGAGGGAATGCCGTTCCTGTGGCGGGCGCATGGCCGGTTCTGTGAATTCCATGAACGCTCCTTGGGGTGATATGCTGTCTGAAAAATTTTTTAATGATTGCTAAAAAATTGTCAATGCCTTTCCGCTGCGCTTTTGCGCCAAGAAAACGGCAGGTCAGCTGCGGGGAAGGGGACGGGATGGAGCAGGGGGCAGCATGCGCACGGCGTGGGCGGCAATGGCCATCAGTTCGGACTGAAACAGCCCGTCCCTGGCCTGGAGGGAAAGACCTTCCAGCAGGGTATTCAGGGCGCCGGCCAGGGCCGGCACATCCGTATCCGGGGGAATCTGTCCGTCGAGTATGGCCTGCCGGAGCCGCTGCGTGAACATCTGGCGGGTTGCCTGGCGCAGCTCGCGCACCGTGGCGATGATCTCCGTTTCGCTTTCGTCGATATTGATGGCGGCCAGGACCACCATGCAGCCGCAGGGCGTTTCCGGCGACAGCAGGATGCAGGCCGCTTCCCGGAAAAAGCCGGCCACGGCCCTTGTCAGGTCCGGCTCGGCCAGAAAGCGCCGGGCCGGGGCATCCCAGTAGGTATGCTCATAATAGCGAAGGGCTTCCAGAAAGAGCGCGGCCTTGTTGCCAAAGGTGGCGTAGAGGCTGGGAGGGTTGATTTCCATGGCCCGGCACAGTTCCGCCACAGAGGCCGGCGCGTAGCCGTGCCGCCAGAAGACCTCAAGGGCCTTGCGCAGGGCCAGGTCCCGGTCAAAGGCGCGGGGGCGGCCCTTGCCGCGGCTGGCGGAATGGCATGTGTTTCGGCTAGGCATGACAGATGTACAGGCTGGAGTGAAGGCCCCAGACTAGCGCATCTGCCAGAAATTTCAATGGTCCTGCCAGCCTGTGCGGGGGCGGCAGCGCGCGGGATATATTTTTTATTGGTCAATATAAAATACACATCCCCTGCGCTGTGCCGCCCCGGCACGGCGGCCGGCCCTACCTGCCTGGCCGGGCAGGGGTATTGTGCTTGTCCCGCAGTTCCACGGGAAGGGCCTCGTGCAGGACCCGGCTGGCAATCATGCTCTTGGTGGTATGAAAATATTTCTGAAAGTGCGGGGTCTGGCGATGGCGTTCATAGGCCGCGTCGTCCGCATACATTTCAAAGAACGTCAGCCGGGTGGGGTCGTTTTTGTCCGCAACGGCATAGATGGCCAGCACGCCCGGTTCCGTGCGCAGCGCGGCTTCCATGCCTTCCCGTACCGCCAGGGTAAAGGCGTGCAGGCATTCCGGTTTTATCTGAAGCTGGGCAATGCGGACCGTTGTCACATCAGCGGCCTGTGCCGGCGTCCAGCAGGACAGCGGCAGGCAGCAGGCAAGGGCAGCAAAAAAGCGTGGCAGCATGGGTTTGCCTCCTTATTTATCGATCTGGCTTTCCGTAAACGCATCGGCACGGTGCCCCATGAGGCGGATGCGGGAATAGGCTGCCGCAAATTCGCGCAGCTCGTCGGGAGACAGGCTGACGGCCGTGGCCCCCAGAAAGTCGTCAAGATGGGCCGGATTGGTTGTGCCCGGAATGGGGGCAATCCAGGGAGCCTGGGCCAGCAGCCAGGCAAGGGCAAACTGCGCCATGGTGCAGTGCTTGCGCTCGGCCCACTGGCGGATCAGGTGGGGCAGGGGCATGTTGTGCTTCAGGGCCTCGGGCGTGAACTGCGGCAGAGTGGCAAGGCGCCCGGTGGTGAAGCGGCTGTGCTCCGTAATGGCGCCGGTCAGAAAGCCGCGCCCCAGCGGGCAGTATGGCACAAGCCCGATGCCCAGTTCCCGCAGCGTGGGAAAAATCTTGGTTTCCGGTTCCCGCCAGAGCAGGGAGTATTCGCTCTGGACGGCGCTGACGGGCTGGACGGCATGTGCCCGGCGAATGGAGGCCGCGCTGGCCTCGGACAGGCCGAAATGCCGTACCTTGCCTTCCCGGATCAGGTCGCCCACCGTGCCGGCCACGTCTTCCATGGGCACCTGCGGATCCACCCGGTGCTGATACAGCAGGTCGATATAGTCCGTGCGCAGACGACGCAGGGAGCCTTCCACCGCCTTGCGGATATGTTCCGGCCGGCTGTTCAGGGCCGTGGGCTGGCCTTCCGCCACGGCAAAGCCGAACTTGGTGGCAATGCGGACCTGATGACGCACCGGGGCCAGGGCTTCGCCCACCCATGCTTCGCTGGTGTAGGGGCCGTATACCTCCGCCGTATCAAAAAAGGTCACACCATGGTCAAAGGCCCGGCGGATAAGGGCGATCATGTCCTTTTTGGCATAGGTGCCGCCGTAATAGCCCACCATGGGCAGACAGCCCAGGCCGATGGCGGAAACATCCAGACTGCCCAGCATGCGCTGCGGCATGGGGCTGTGCCGATTCTGTGCGGCATCCGCCGGGGAGGCGTCGTGCCCCGTGGCGGCACTGGCCACGCCGGACAGAGCGTGCGGCAGCAGTGCGGCCGCGCCAAGGGCCAGACCGGCGGCAAGAAAGCGCCGGCGTTCCGGCATGCGGGTATGTGATGTCGTGTGCATTGTCTACCTCCATAACTGCTACGATGTGCCTTTCCGTATAGACAGAAACAGCAGGGGAAAAAACGGCATACCTGCCCAATTTCTTGCCTGATATGCTCAACTGTCCGCATGACGTGCACAGCGGACCAGTGCCGCGTAAAAGAGACGGAACGGCACTGCCGGTATATTTTCTGCGCAACATGTGGATTGTTTTTCGCGGGGCGCTACATTTTTTTTAGGAAAATCACCATGTTTTGCCTTTTGTGCCATGATTTTTCCCATGATGATGGAGACTTTTTGCTATGTCGTGAAAAAACGGATATCACTAAGCAAAAAGTATACATGCTCATGTTGTCCCGGGAATGTGAGGCACGGCTTTCTGTGGTAACGGACAAGGAACAGAGCGGCCGCCATATGGAAAAATTCCCGTCATAGCAAATGGAAGCATAGCGTATGAACCTTCCCCGACCACTCAATGACTGGGCCAAGACGCACGATGGCGCCCCCGGTATTTCTGTGCGTCAGCATCTGCTGACGGTAGCCAGGGTGACCATGGCCCTGCTGCACCGGTATCCGCACGTTTGTGAGCGCTGGCAGCTGACACCGCAGGCCCTGTGTTTTCTGGCGGCCAGCCACGATGTGGGCAAGCTTTCACTGGATTTTTTGCAGAAATCGCCGGTCTGGCTGGAACGGCAGGGACTGACGCAGGCGGCGGCCAGGGGAGGCTGGAAGGGCATCTATACCCGGCAGCACCCCCGCATATCCTGTGACAGCCTGCACTGCTTTCTTGCGGGTCTGCACGGTGTCAGCAAAAAGAGCGCTGCCTGCTGGGCGGCTGTGGCAGGAGCGCACCATGGCCGCATTGTCAAGCCGTATTCGTCCGCCACGCCTGTGCTTACGCCGACGGAGCGCCTTCTGGAAGAGGAGCGGCAGTCCTGCCTGCGGGAGTTGTGGGAGCAGTTCGGGCAACCGGAAATCCCGGATATCCAGGACAGGGAGGACCCGACCCTCTGGTGCGTGGCCGGACTGGTGACGCTGGCAGACTGGCTGGGATCCGACGAGCAGTTTTTTCCCCCGGACAGAACACTGGATGCGCATGAGCTGTGTCAGCGCGCCGCGATGGCGGTGGACGCCGTCGGTCTGGGATTGCCGCCGGTAACGCCAGGCCTCTCCTTTGCGGACATTTTTGCCGGTCGCAGGCCCTACCCGTTGCAGGAGATGGCCGCTGCCGCCATTACCGGCCCGGGCATACATATTATCGAAGCGCCCATGGGCATGGGCAAGACAGAGGCGGCACTGTGGGCCGCCTATCACCTGCTGGCGCAGGGCAGGGCGGAGGGCATTTTTTTTGCTTTGCCCACGCAGGCCACCAGCAACCGCATGTTTTTGCGTCTTGCGAATTTTGCGCAGCGCATTTGCCCCGGGGCCGCACCGGTCCAGCTTATCCACGGGCATTCCTGGCTGGAGGAAAACCTCAGGGCGCTGGTCTGTCCGGCGGCGCCCGATGCAGGACCCGATCCCTGCTGGTTTACCTCGGCACGGCGTGCCCTGTTTGCGCCCTTTGGTGTGGGCACGGTGGATCAGGCCCTGCTGGCAGTGCTGCCCGTACGGTATTTTGCGCTTCGCCGCTTTGCCCTGGCCGGCAAGGTGGTGATTGTGGATGAAGTGCATACGTATGACATGTATACCGGCACGCTGGTGCGCTACCTGTGCCATGAGCTGGAGCGCCTGGGCTGCACGGTTATCATCCTGTCCGCCACGCTCACGGAGGCAGCCCGCTGCTCCCTGCTGTCGCTGCCGCTGGAGGAGGAGCTGGCCCAGGCCCCGTATCCCCGTCTTAGCGGTGCCGTCGGCGGCAGTCCGCTGCCGGAGCGCTGTCCGCCATCCCTGCCGGACAGAACGGTGCATATTGAGCATCCAGACCGTGAGGCGGCTCTCACCAGGGCACTGACGCTGGCCGGAGAGGGGGCACAGGTATTGTGGGTCTGTGACACGGTAGCCCGTGCCCAGGAGGATTTCACAACCCTGTGCCAGCAGGCTGCCAGGCTGTCATGCCCTCCGGATATGGGGCTGCTCCATTCCCGATTTCCCTTTTTCCGGCGCGAGATGCTGGAACGATACTGGATGGACCGCCTGGGGCCGGCGGGCAGGCGGGAGCAGGGGGCCATCCTTGTTTCCACCCAGATTGTGGAACAAAGCGTTGACCTGGATGCCGACGTGCTTTTTTCCGAGCTGGCGCCTACAGACATGCTCTTGCAGCGGCTGGGCCGCCTGTGGCGGCATCTGCGAAAGGGACGCCCCGTGCCGTTTCCCCTGTTTGTGCTGTTGCGGGAAAGTGCGAGTTGCGAAGATTTCCGCCACATGGATGCTGCCGCCATTTGCGCCCGCCTGCGGGAAAAGGCGCTCGTGTATCGTCCCTATGTCCTGCTGCGCACGCTGGAGATATGGGAATCGCTGGAAAAACTGACGCTGCCTGCGGATATACGCAGTTTGATGGCGGCAACCTATGTGGAGAAGGAGGTGCCCCCGGGCTGGGAGCAGCTGTATGCCGAGCAGTACGGCAGGGAACTGGCGGATAGGCGCCTGGCAGAGATGCACACCAATGTCTGGCAGGCGGCACTGGATGATACGGCGAACCTGCGGACACGCCTCTCTGCCGATGATGCCCTCATGGTGCTGTGCACGGCACGGGATGGCAGGCGGCTTTCCCTGCTGGAGGGAGGCGAGATTGTGTTGCCTGCGGAGGACAGGCCGTCGCTGGCTGCGGCCAGGGCGCTGCACCGCAATACGGTGCGCATCCCCTGTTCGTGTCTGCGGGAAAAGCCGCAGGACAGGCAGCTGGCGCCCTATCATATTAATGGTTGCCTGCTGACAGGTGCCGGAGAGATGTCTGTTCCCCGGCTCAAACCCGGCAGGCGTCTGAGCTGGGATGACCAGCTGGGCCTTGTCATTCACAAGGAGGAACGATGAATCTTGTTGATGATCCGTGGATACCCTGCATACGGCGGGATGGCATGCGCTGTCTGGCCTCGCTGCGGGACTGTTTTGCGGATGACAGCATGGCGGATCTGGCCGTGCGGCCGCATGAACGCGTGGCCCTCATGCGTTTGCTGCTCTGCGTGAGTTATGCCGCCGTGGGCATTCCCGAAGATGATGACGGATGGGAGGACCTGCGGGAAGCTCTGCCCTCCGCTGTGCCGGCCTATCTGGACTCGTGGCGGGATTCTTTTGAACTCTTCCATCCCCAAAAGCCGTTCTTGCAGGTGGCCGGCCTGCGCAGCGCATCTGCCAGGGAAGAGCCTACGCCGTGCAGCAAGCTGGACTTTGCCCTGGCATCGGGAAACAACAGCACGCTCTTTGATCATGAGGCCCTGTCAGAACGGCACTTTTCCCCGGCATGGCTGGCACGCAACCTGCTAACATTTCAGATGTTCAGCCTTGGAGGGCTTATCGGCTCTGTGCACTGGGGGAAGACCGTGACAGGGCGTTCCTCCTGCGACGGACCATGCGCGGCAGCCTCCATGCTGCATACCTTTCTGCGTCGTGAGTCCCTGCGGGACAGCGTGCATGGCAATATGCTGTCCGAAGAGAGTCTGCCTGAGTATCAGCGCCTGGGCGAGGGATGGCAGGGGCGTCCCTTGTGGGAGCGCTTTCCCCGAAATCTGGATGACGAGGCGGCCATTCACAATGCCACCCAGACCTTTCTGGGTCGTATGGTGCCGCTGACGCGGGCAGTGCTGCTTGCTGAGACGGGGGCAGACATGGTGCTGGGTGACGGCTTGCCCTTTCCCTCCTTTACCAGCCCGCAGCGTCCTTTTCCGCCTGAGGTGACGGCCACGGTAACAGTGATCACCAGTGGCAAAAAGCAGGAACGGATTCTGCTTGGCGCCCAGCCAGGCAAAGCCATATGGCGGCAGCTGGCGGCTCTGACCGTCAGGCGGCATGCGGACGGGCTGGGAGGCTGCGCGGCACTGGCCCATTGTCGTGACGGGCAGGGGGCCGATCTGGTGGTCTGTGCGCTGTGCCGCGATCAGGCCGAGGTGGTGGATGCCGTAGAGTCTGTTTTCCATGTGCCTGGCGCCATGTTTCAGACGGAGGGGCACGCACTGTATGAAAGCGAGGTGAACCGGGCGGAATCCATTGCCCGCGGACTGGGTACAGCCGTGGAGCGCTATCGCCGTCTGGTGGATGGTGGCTGGGAGGGCCGGTTGAAACTGGCCGGTCCTCGAAAGGGCGAGGAACTGGTCCGGCTGAGAGCACAGGCCTTTTGCCTGTACTGGACGGCTGTGGAGGCGGGGCTGCCGCTGTTGTGGGCCATGATAGGCGCCTGCGGCGAGGCGGATTTTCCCGTGGCACGGCAAAGATGGATGCACCATTTGGGCGAAAGCGCGACGGCGGCCTATGCCGCAACCTGCGGCAGGGACAGGCAGCGACAGATGCGCGCCTTTGTCATGGGCCGTCGCGTGCTTGCGGGCGCACTGCGCACGTATCTGGAACACGACGAGAACAAGGAGGAAGCATGAGCGCCCTCATGGATTTTTTGTTGCGCAATGCAGGGAACCGCGGCGTGATGGCCACCTTGCGTGGCGCGCTGGTGGAAACGACAGAAATACGTGCCTGGCCCCTGCTGGCACATGTGGGGGGCATTGGTGACAGCCGGCAGGCCCGTGCCGTACGCACGGTGGCCGGACTGTTTGCCCTGCATCCACGGAACTGTGACGCCGGCAATATGGGAACAGTGTGCCGTCAGCTCTGTGGCGCTGACGAGAGACCGTGGGAGGAGGATGGCGCCCCAGGCCCCATGGGGCGGCGCCTGCTGTATCTGCTCAGTGCCGACAGGGATGAAATAGACGAGCGCGTCTGTCGCCTTGTGCGTCTGGCGGCCTCCAGGGACATTCCCGTCAACTATGCTGCCCTGGAAAGGGACCTGGCACAGTGGCCCCGGCCCCGTGAAGCCTGGGCGACGGCTTTCTGGACGCCGGCTGTGAAGGCGGCGGAAGAGGAAGGAGAGCGCGCATGACCTGGCTTGCACGTATGCAGCTGGACAGGACAGCCCTTGCCCGCTGCCGCTTTCGGGATGTCTATGCCTGGCATCAGGCGCTCTGGGAGTGTTTTCCCGGCATGCCCGATGCCAAAAGGGATTTTCTGACCCGTACCGACTGGTTGCCGCAGGGCTGCCAGGTGTACCTGCTGTGCCGCAGCAAGCCTGTCTGCCCCGGCTGGTGCCCTCCGGAATGCTGGGCTGTCAGGAGCATTGCGCCAACGTTCTTGCAGCATGATGCCTATGCCTTTGATCTGCTGGCCAATCCCACCCGCAAGGTGGCGGCCTTCACCGCCGACGGACAGCGTACCCGTAACGGCAGGCGTCTGGCGCTGCTGGACGAGGCTTCCCGCCTGGCCTGGATGCAAAACAAGGCCGCGCAGCATGGTTTTTGCCTGGATGGGCCACTGCGCATGGATGAGGCCGGCACCAGTGTTTTCTGGCGGCGTGCCCGTGCGGGCACGCATATCGGTGTTCGTTTTCGTGGACGACTCCAGGTCAGGGATCGGCAGGCTTTTCTGCATGCCTTTTATCATGGCATCGGCAGTGCCAAGGCCTTTGGCTATGGCATGCTTGTGCTGCAACCGCTTTTCTGAACTTCTTCAAAGGAGAAAGCCTCATGCGTCATCTTGAAGTCCATATTCTTCAGTCTGTTCCTGTGGCCTGCCTCAACCGGGATGACTTTGGCTCCCCCAAAACGGCATTGTTCGGCAATGTGCAGCGCGCTCGCGTTTCCAGCCAGTGCTGGAAACGCGCCGTGCGGGAAGCCATGCAGGCAGAGGCGCCGGCCCTCTTCAGCGGGCAGCGCACCCGGCTGATTCTCGAGCCGCTGGCGCGTCAGCTGCGGGAAGCGCATGGCTTTGCCGAGGACGATGCCCGCCAGGGGGCAGAAGCGCTTGGCACCGCCATCAACAAGCTGGATACGCCGCCTACCCGTGTAAAAACACTGTTTTTTACCTCGCCGCAGGAGCTGGCAAGCCTGGCAGCGGCCTACGCCGACACCAGGGATGCCAAGAAGGCCGTCAAGGCCCTGGCAAAACAGCCGCTCAAGGATGCTGCGGACATCGCCTTGTTCGGCCGTATGGTGGCCAATGACCATTCCCTGACGCTGGAAGGGGCGGCCATGTTCAGCCACGCCCTGTCCACGCACAAGGTTTCCAATGAAATAGATTTCTTCGCGGCCGTGGATGACCTGCAACCCGATGAGGAATCCGGCGCGGGGATGACCGGCACGCTGGAATTCAATTCCGCCACCTACTATCGCTTTGCGGCGCTGAATCTGGACCTGCTGGAGCAGCATCTGTCTGCCCTGTCCCAGGAGGAGCGGCAGGAGGTGGTGCGTCAGTTTGTGGCGGCCACGCTGTGTGCCATGCCTGGTGCGCGCCGCAACTCCATGAATGCCGCCACGCTGCCGTCTCATGTGCTGGTGGTGGTGCGGGAAAAGGGCCATCCCGTACAGCTGGTCAATGCCTTTGAAAAGCCCGTCTGGACACGGGGAGGCCTGATGGAGGAATCCCTTTCCCGCCTGGAAGCGGAATATGCCCGTCTGAAGTCGGTCTGGGGCATGGAGGCCGCGCTGGAATGTCGGATGCCGGAATCTTCTCTGCCTGAACTGCTGCGGGAGGTTGCGCGGTATGTGCGCTGAGACGGCGTGTCTGGCCTTGCGGCTGGAAGGTCCGTTGCAATCCTGGGGCACGTCCAGCCAGTATAACAGACGCCGGACAGACCTGCTGCCCTCGCGCAGTGCCATAACAGGCATGCTGTGTGCCGCCCTGGGGCTGGACAGGGGATCGTCAGGAGAGAGCACCTTTCTGAGGGAAATGGCTGCCGTTCATATGCTGGCCGTTGCCGTGCCCCGTTGTGCGGGGGAAAGCGTGCTTTCGGTGCAGCGTTTGGAGGATTATCACACGGTACAGCATACGGCCAAGGCTGATGGCAAGCTCAAGGACTGCCACATCACCCGGCGCCAGTACCTGCTGAACGCATCCTTCCGGGTTTTTCTCAGCGGGGACCGTTCCCTGCTGGAAAAAGCCGGGGCTGCTCTGCAAGATCCGGTGTGGGGCATTTGGCTGGGGCGCAAGGCCTGCCTTCCGACGGCTCCTGTTTTTGCGGGAATATATGCTGATGAACAGGCTGCTGTACGAGCCTTCGTGCCAGAAGGGATGGAGGGGTGTGCTTTTTCCCGGGATGCGGCCTCCTTTGCGGAGGGAACGGATAGTGTGGCGGATATGCCACTGTGTTTTGCCTCCTCGGCGCGGTCCTTTACCTTGCGTCGGATACGCTGGGAAAGTGGAGAATAGCGCATGCGTCTCGATTCGGAAGTCATTCCCCTGCGAGAACGCAGTGCCATGCTCTTCTTGCGTTGTGGTCGCCTGGATGTGGAAGATGGTGCCCTGGTCCTGGCGGAGGCCACCGGCGTGCGCATGCAGATTCCCCTGGGCGGGATAGCTTGTCTCCTGCTGGAACCGGGAACCACAGTCACCCATGCGGCCGTAGCCCTGGCTGCCGATTGCGGCACGCTCCTGCTCTGGATAGGCGAGGGCGGCGTGCGCCTGTATTCCGCAGGGCAGCCTGGTGGAGCGCGGTCAGACAAGCTGCTGTATCAGGCAAAACTTGCCCTGACAGACGAGCTGCGCTTGCGCGTCGTTCGGGCCATGTATCGGTTCCGTTTCGGGGATGAGCCGCCCCGGCGGCGCAGTATTGAACAGCTGCGTGGTATTGAAGGGGTTCGTGTCAGAACGCTGTACAAGGAGCTGGCTGCACGGTACAGGATTAGCTGGGGGCGGCGCAGTTATGATCCCGGAAACTGGGACGCTGCTGATCCCGTCAACAAGGCTGTCAGTGTGGCCAATCACTGCCTGTATGGTATTTGCGAAGCGGCGGTACTTGCGGCAGGATACGCCCCGGCCATCGGATTCATTCATACAGGCAAGCCGCTTTCCTTTGTGTATGACGTGGCTGACCTGTTCAAGTTTGATACGGTCATACCGGTGGCCTTTCGGACCGTTGCCGAAAAAAGCCATGACATTGCCCGCGATGTACGATTGCGCTGTCGTGATATGTTTCGGGAGCAGAAGTTGCTGCGTCGTATCATTCCGGTTATGGAGGAGGTGTTGGCTGCTGCCGGAGAGCCGTTGCCACAGGCACATCCAGAAGCTGTACCCGTGGCCTTTCCTGAAAAAAAGGGGTTGGGGGATGCTGGTCATCGTTACTGAAGCGGCCCCGCCCCGCCTGCGGGGCTATCTGTCACGCTGGCTGCTGGAAGTACGGGCGGGGGTGTACCTGGGGGACTATTCCGTCCGCGTCCGGGAAAAACTATGGAAGGTCGTCAGCCGTGAGATACTGGAGGGCAATGCCGTCATGGCCTGGAGTGCCAATAGCGAGTCGGGATTTGCTTTTGTCACGACAGGCAAGAATCGCAGGGAACCTGTAGACTGGGAGGGGTTTTCTCTGGTGCGCTTTGTGCCGGAACGGCCCGAAACGGATCGGTAGATTTGTGCATATATCATACTATAGCGATATTATTACTTTTTTTCGGAAGAGTGTTCCCCACGCCCGTGGGGATGAACCGGCCTTTTTTTGCCGGTGCCTGACGGGCAACAGGTGTTCCCCACGCCCGTGGGGATGAACCGCCGCGCGGGAAATTCGCGCGCAGGGGGGAGGGGTGTTCCCCACGCCCGTGGGGATGAACCGCGGTTCCCGATCTGCTGCCGACGGTAGTCTATGTGTTCCCCACGCCCGTGGGGATGAACCGGCCATTGAGGAATACATCCGGGCCGGCAGGGAGTGTTCCCCACGCCCGTGGGGATGAACCGGATTTCCTCCACCGCACCAGTCACCGGGTCCGGTGTTCCCCACGCCCGTGGGGATGAACCGCCTTGCAGTAGTCGTCCCAGGTCTTGATTCTGGTGTTCCCCACGCCCGTGGGGATGAACCGTGACACATCACCAGGTCAATGACGGCCTGCCGGTGTTCCCCACGCCCGTGGGGATGAACCGAAATAAAAAAGCCCCACCGGGGGCGGGGCGTAGTGTTCCCCACGCCCGTGGGGATGAACCGCAAAAACGCGCAACCTGCTGAAATAACAGGATGTGTTCCCCACGCCCGTGGGGATGAACCGATTATTTAACTGGTGTAGTAATAAAATTTATAGTGTTCCCCACGCCCGTGGGGATGAACCGACTGGTAGAGGATGAAATAGATTATATAAATGGTGTTCCCCACGCCCGTGGGGATGAACCGGGTAGTAAGTTAAAAAAGAGGTAAGGAGGGTAGTGTTCCCCACGCCCGTGGGGATGAACCGATTTATATAGAATATTGTAATAAAGAGATAAAAGTGTTCCCCACGCCCGTGGGGATGAACCGTTTGATGAAATGGTGAATGTTTTGGTGAAAAAGTGTTCCCCACGCCCGTGGGGATGAACCGATTTATGATGGAAGAATGGTAGAGGATGAAATGTGTTCCCCACGCCCGTGGGGATGAACCGAGTTAGAGAAATGGAATAAAAAGAGGAAAGATGTGTTCCCCACGCCCGTGGGGATGAACCGGCCCCGCAGGGCACGCCGCTGAACATCGCCCCGTGTTCCCCACGCCCGTGGGGATGAACCGCGCAGTTCCGTGCCCGTCGGCATGGTCTTGCTGTGTTCCCCACGCCCGTGGGGATGAACCGACGCTCCAGGCCACGGCGTATACCATCACGTTGTGTTCCCCACGCCCGTGGGGATGAACCGGTCTGGATATACCGGAAACTCGGTCTGCACGTGTGTTCCCCACGCCCGTGGGGATGAACCGGACGGGCTAGTTATAGGCTTCAAAAACTCCCAGTGTTCCCCACGCCCGTGGGGATGAACCGCCGGGCAACAACTTTTTCACGGATGCCGTTTTGTGTTCCCCACGCCCGTGGGGATGAACCGGTCCTTGGCTTCCAATCCGCCGATACTGCCCTGTGTTCCCCACGCCCGTGGGGATGAACCGGCGGAAGGGGGGCCAGTCTACCGTGATACGGCGTGTTCCCCACGCCCGTGGGGATGAACCGGGTATAGGCAATGAAACAAGAAAGCTGTGGAAGTGTTCCCCACGCCCGTGGGGATGAACCGTCCAGAGCTTTTGCCCGGGCGCTGCTTTTGACGTGTTCCCCACGCCCGTGGGGATGAACCGTTTTTGCCGTTTGGTCGGTATCTTCGTAATAAGTGTTCCCCACGCCCGTGGGGATGAACCGAATCGTACATCACCAATGCGGGCGCTGCGGAAGTGTTCCCCACGCCCGTGGGGATGAACCGGGTATGCTCATGCAGTTTGTTCGGCGCACTGAGTGTTCCCCACGCCCGTGGGGATGAACCGCATTCGAACAGAGCGGTCTGCCAGTCCACTTCGTGTTCCCCACGCCCGTGGGGATGAACCGGACTGCGGCACACGCGGCAGGGCGTAGCCGCCGTGTTCCCCACGCCCGTGGGGATGAACCGTAGTGAACACGCTGTTCACTGACGAGTGGTACGTGTTCCCCACGCCCGTGGGGATGAACCGCTAACACAACGACAGGAGGCCAGACTAGGGGAGCGATAATATTGGCAGCGGGGACCAAGTCCGTCACCTGGGCGTAAGGCCGCGACGGTCAAGGAATTTCGGGCGCAGAGGCCCTAAAATGAAAACGCGCGAACGTGCATCATTTCTGCACACGTTCGCGCGTTTTTTGCGCTTTTATTGGCAGCTGGCGAACAGCTTTCTATCAGTATTCCCGGCCGCTCCAGAGAACCTGGCCAATAACGCGGAAGGCGTCGCGCTGCTGATCGCGGATGTCCAGCTCCACGGGCGGATATGCCGGATTGGCACTTTTCAGAATGACCTTGCCGGGCAGCATATCCACCCGCTTGAGGTAGATCGCTTCCTCGAACCTCACCGCATAGATACGGCCAGGAAGGATATCTGTCTTCGACTGGTCCAGTAACACCACATCATCATTCAGTATTTCCGGCTGCATGGAATCGCCGGACACCCGCATGAGGACCATATTGTCCGGGTTTCCCTTTCTGTGCAGGAAATCCGAACGGAAAGCATAGGATCGCTCACTGTTGCCATCTGTTTGCAGGCTTCCCTGGCCCGCAGAGAGCCGGGCCTCGACCATAGGAATCAGGATCAAGTCCACATCGCACGGGCCTACGGCTTTCTGCTGTGAGGCCTGGGGCATGTCGTCCCGGCGCATGGGGCCGCGGCCGAAAAACAGCCAGTCAGAGCAGACCCCAGATTTTTCAGCGTAAAACTGAATCCAGGCAGGAGGAACCTCTCCTCGTTTACGTGCGCCGTTGACCGACTGGGGCGTAATACCCAGGGCACGGGCCAGTTCTGAGTCGTTTTTGCTGTTCGAAGCGGTCAGAAGGCGCCCCATAATGGCATCGAAAGAGTTCGCAGATGTCATGTAACACTCCGAATTGACAGCCGAAGTTTACACCACTCGTTTTTATTTTAAATTCAAGACGTTAGAAATGACAAAAATTTTTAACTCCGAACTGAAAAATTTTCTTGAAATTTTAAGTCTCTAGCTGTAGAAAAAACGAGTGGCAGTTAGCTTTCTAAGTCAAACACAAACTAACGCCCGACAGCCTTCCGGTCAACGTCTCTGTGGACGTTGAAAATGGACCGGCCATTCCACCTCAAGCCCCGTCATGGACGGAAAGGGAATGCCCCATGAATATCACCAGCCCCGCCAAGCTGCTGTTTGGCCCCCGTCTTACCCGTTGCCCCCACCACATCACTTCCCCCTTTGGCCTTTTCTACACCCATGCCAGCCGTGTGCAGAAATTTCTGGACAGTGCCCGCGAGGAGCTGAAGGCCTATTTCGGAAACTACGACTACACCATCCGGCGAGTGCCCGGCGCGGCCCGGAACAGCAAGTACGAGATCCGCGCCAATTATACGCTGCGCGGTGAGCACCGGTATTTTGTGGACGGGCGCGGCCGCACGCCTGCCGAGGCCCTGCTTTCGGTCAATCAGATGCGGGAGTTTCTCCGCAAGCTGGCCATCCTTGCCTGAGCTGCTTTCCCACTGGCGGGCAGTGCCCGAGGCTGCCTGCCGGGAACGAAAACGGACCACGAGGACAGCATGAAACAAGCCTCCCTTTTTGACGGATATGCCGCACTGGCGGGAGCCATACCGTCCATCAAGGCCGCCATGCGCGAAGCCGCCAAAGCCCCGACTTGCGATGGCCGCAAGGCGTTGCCGGACATGATGAACGAGCTGGCCGTGCTGGCGGGCGTAAAGCTGACCAAGGGCAATGCAGCGGCCTTCAGCAAGGCAACGCTGGACAAGATGCTTTCGCCCTCGGACGCCACGCACCCGCCGTCCATTCTGGCGCTGCTGGCCTTTTGCGCGGCGGCACGCAATGCGGAGCCGCTGCGGGTCATGCTGCGCTGCGTGGGCATGGACATCATGACGGAAGAAGACCGTAAGCTGGCGGAATACGCCCGCACCCTGATCCAGCAAAAGAAGATGAAGAAACAGCTGCGCAAGCTGGAGGACGAACTATGAGCCTGACCTATGCCCAAAAAATGGCCCTGGGGGCCAAGCGTGCTCTTTATCGCCGCCGCTTGCAGGAAGTGCTGGACGCGCAGGGCCTGAACGGCGCGGCTCTGGCCAGGCAGCTGGGCATATCCGACGTAGCTGTGTACCGGACGCTGTCCGGCAAGCTGCACAGCCCCACAGTACTGGACTGGCTGCGTGCCCACGGCGCGCCGGAAAAATATCTTTGTGATCCCCGCACCCTTGACCAGTAAAAGGATGACCTGCCGTGGCCGCCATCGAAACCACCTACAGCGCGCAAGACCTGGCCCGCCTGCTGGGCGTCTCCGACCGCTGGATACAGCTGCGCGCCAAGCGCGAGGGCTGGCAGGCGCTGCCCCGCACTGGGCGGGGCGGTGGCAAGCTGTGGGTGGTTTCCTCCATGCCTGCGGCAATGCGGGACAGGCTGGCCTCGGCCCTGCTGCGCCAGCCTGCCGTCATCAGCGGGGAAGGTGCAGTTTGCGCACCTATTGGCAGCAATGTTTGCGCGTCTATTGGCACGGATGCCGGCAAGCCGGCCCTTTCTGACAGAGAACGTGCCATTGTGACGGCCCGTCTGGCCTTCTGCCGCGAACTGGACCGCATCGCACCGCTGGTGGGCAAAAAGGCGGCCGTGGCGCACCTGGTCACCTCGTCCCGCCTGGGGCAGCTGCCTCCCGTGCTCATGGAACAGCTGGCCGTGGCCTTTGCCCGCCGCCGTGCTGACAGTCTGAGCACGCGCACGCTCTATCGCTGGTATGCCGAGTATCTGGCGGGAGGGGAGGGCGGTCTTGCCCCCAGGCGCACAGCAGTCAAGCCCCCCGCGTGGGCTGCCGAATTTCTTTTCCACTACCAGAAGCCGCAGCATCCCACCGTGGCACTGGCCCACGCCGAGCTGTGCCGAGCCATGCGCCAGCGCGGCGAGCTGCCGCCCAGCGTCCATGCCTGCCGCCGCCTGCTGGCCAAGATGAGCCGGCCTGAGCGCGAGGCCGGACGGGCCACGGGCAATGCCCTGTTGAAGCTGCGCCCCCACCAGCGCCGCGACACCTCGGAGCTGTGGCCCACTGATGTGTATACGGCGGACGGCACAACATTTGACGCGGAGGTGCTGCACCCTGACCACGGCCAGCCCTTCAAGCCGGAAATCACGGCCATCCTGGACGTGGCCACGCGCCGCTGCGTGGGCATCTCCGTGGCTCTGTCCGAAAGTGCCCTGACCGTGCTGGACGCCCTGCGCATGGCCTGCTGTTACGGCGGCGTCCCGGCCCTGTTCTACAGCGACGGCGGGCCGGGCTATGTCAACCGTCTGTTGCTGGACGACCGCACGGGCATGATGACGCGCCTGGGTATCACACCTGTCAACGCCATTCCGGGCCGCCCGCAGGGCAAGGGCCTTATGGAACGGGCGGTCAAGACGCTCTGGGTACGGGCGGCGCAGGGGCTGACCAGCTATACCGGCGCGCTCATGGACGGGGACGCGGCCCACCGCAATTTCAAGCTCTCGCGGTCCGCCCTCAAGGCGGGCAAGCGGGCCGTGCTGCCCAGCTGGGAAGAGTTCAAGCGCCACATCCTGGCCCGTGTGGAGGAATACAACACCACGCCGCACCGGGGACTTCCCCGCTACCGGGACGCGCAGGGCCGCCTGCGCCACTACAGCCCGGAGGAATACTGGCAGACCTTCACGGCGCGGGGCTTCGCGCCGGTGCGCGTGCCGCAGGGCGTGGAGGTCGAGCTGTTCATGCCGGGCGCGCGCCGCGTCACCCGCAACGGCTGGCTGCAATTCTATTCCGGCCGCTACTACGCGCCGGAGCTGGCGGAGTTTCACGGGGAGGCCGTGGAAGTCCGGTACGACATCTGGGATGCCGGGCGCGTCTGGTGCTGGACGCTGGACGGCCGCCCCATCTGCGAGGCCACGCTGGAAGGCAATTCGCGCCCCTATTTCGAGCAGAGCCGCGTGGAAGCCGCCCGCGAGAAGCGGGCACGGGCGCAGGTCAGGCGGCTGGACGCCAAGCTGCAACGTGTGGCCCCCGGCGCGACCATCATTCTGCCGGAAAGCAGGGACAACAGGCCGGACACGGCCGTCAGCTGTGCCGACAGCACGGCCCCGACGCTGGCCCCGGCCGCCGCAGGGGAGAGCATCACCATCGCGGGCGCGGCGCCCACGCCGGAAGCGGTACCGGAAGCTGTGCCGGAAGTTGCGCCAGTCCGGCCCCTCTTTGCCAGCACGCACGAGCGCTACCGCTGGCTTATGCAGCATCCCGATGCCCGGACGGATGCTGACAGCGTCTGGCTGCGCGACTACCGCCGGGGCGAGGAATACGCCGATCTGAAAGACCTCTATGCCGCCGAGGGCATAGAATAGAGCGGCCCGCAAGAAAGGGCCGCAGGTGGACGCGAGAGCGGACACCCGCGCCCAAGCAGGCGGGGAAACCGCGTTTTTCCCGCTATGCGCGGGCAGCGCAACCTATTGGGAGGACAGAATGAAAAAAGCCTTCGTGAAGACCGAAAACTACGCCCGTTTCGCCGCCGGTGTGAAAGCCGTGGAACAGCGCGGGGCCGCCGAGGCGGGCATGATGCTGGTGCATGGCCAGCCGGGCTACGGCAAGTCGCACATTGTCTACCGCTGGGCCGAGGAAGCCGGGGCCGTGTATTTACGCGCCAATGTGGACTGGACGCCCAAGTATTTTCTGGTGGAGCTGTGCAAGGCCCTGAACATCGATGGGCGCGGCACGGCGCAGGCCCTGTTCGAACGCTGCCTGCGCGTTCTGGTGGAACGGCAGTGCCCCATCATTATTGACGAGGCCGAGTTCACCCTGTCGTCCAATGCCGCCGTGCTGGAAAAGGTGCGCGACTTTTCCGACCGGGCCGAGGTGACGGTCATCCTTATAGGCATGGAACAGATCCAGCGCTCCATTGCCCGGCACAAGCAGATCAGCAGCCGCATTGCGCAGGTGGTGGAGTTTGGCCCCTGTTCGGCGGCGGACGTGGCGCTGTCCTGCAAGCAGCTGTGCGACTACCAGCTTTCACCCGGCATGACGGCCGAGGTGCTGCGCCTGTCTGGCGGGCGCATGCGTGACGTGCTGAACATCCTGGCCAATATCGAGCGTATCGCCGCCACCAATGGCCTTTCTGGCCAGCTGGACGTGCCGCAGTTTGCGGGCGTGGCGCTGACCCATGACTGGCAGAGCCGCACGGCCAAGACCGTGCGCAAGGCAGGGTAGGGGCATGGCAAACACTACCCTGGCGGAAAAGGTCATGACCATTCTGGCCGCAGACGGCCCCCAGTACACCCGGCAGCTGGCGGCCGCACTGGAGAGCCAGGCCGAATGCGTGCGTCAAGTCTGTGTCTGCCTGCGCCAAAAAAAGCTGATCCGCTCCGAAGGCGGGCTGCATAGCCTGAGCAAAGAGGGCAGGGCACTGCTGAAGCGCGGCGGCTTCATCCCCTGCCAGCGCAAGGGGCGCAGTGCCACCAGCGCCGGGCGTACCCTGCGGCAGCGGGCCTGGAGCGTCATGCGCATGGCCGACCACTTTACCGTGGACAGCCTCATGCAGACCGTGTGCGACGGCGATGAAGGCAATGCCGAGGACAACCTGAAAAAATACTGCCAGGCCCTGCACCGGGCGGGCTTTCTGGGCCGGACGGCCCGCACCCGCGCCTATTTTCTGCGGGCAGAGGCCAATACCGGCCCCCTGGCCCCGGCCTACAACCGGGTGGAAAAATGCGTCACTGACCGCAACACGGGAAAGACCCATCCGCTGGAGGCCGCCCATGCGTGACCATGCCCGCCGCCTGCTGCACGAGGCCATAGCCGCCCACGGAGTGGCCGCCACGGCCCGCCGCCTGGGCGTGGCCAGAGCCAGCCTGTCCCTGCTCTACCATGACAAGTACCCCGGCGGCACGGCCCGCATGGAGGAACGCATCCTGCGTGTGCTGGCCAGCCCCTGCCCGGTCTATGGCGGCCCCTGGGGGCAGGATATCTGCGCCGAACGGCGCGCGGCCCCCATGCCCACATCCAACCCCTATGCGCTCCGCCAGTGGCGGGAGTGCCGGAACTGCAACAACGGGAGGAACACATCATGCTGAGTCATAACCTGTTTTCCTGCGCAGCCAGCATCAGCGTGCTGGCCGGGCGGGTAAGTGCCGCACAGTGGGCCTTTTTGCAACTGTTGCAGGATACTCTGCGGGATCAGGCCCGGCAGGCGCGCCAGCTTGAAGAGCGCCTGCCGCTGCCTACGCCCGACACCTGCCGGATCATCCGGCGACCTGACCAAGATGCCATCTAGAGGAGGATTTCATGGAACAGACACAGATTCCCGACGGCTACAGGGAAGATGCGCGCGGCTGCCTCATCCCCGTGGAACAGATCAAGGAAATTGACCTGGCCCGCGATGAACTGGTGCGCGAGAAGGTAGGCAAGGTCAAGGCCATGCAGCAGGAACTGCGGGCGCTCAAGCAGGAACTGATGGGCGATATTGCCGCCTTTGTGGAGCTGTCTGCCGAGCGCTACGGCGCCAGACTG
Source organism: uncultured Desulfovibrio sp. (assembly GCF_944324505.1). Lineage (NCBI taxonomy): Bacteria > Pseudomonadati > Thermodesulfobacteriota > Desulfovibrionia > Desulfovibrionales > Desulfovibrionaceae > Desulfovibrio > uncultured Desulfovibrio sp. Next base: position 2,740 of record NZ_CALUWO010000004.1, on the reverse strand, counting down.
GGCGGGGACAAGGGCAACATCACCTTGCAGACCTTTGACGGGCGCTACCGCATCAAGCGTCAGACCAGCGAGAGCATCGGCTTTGACGAGGGCCTGCGGGCGGCCAAGGCGCTCATTGACGAATGCCTGGAGGAATGGAGCCGCGACAGCCCCTCGCCCCTGCGGGTCATTGTGGAGCAGGCCTTTCAGATCAACAAGGAGGGCCGCATCAATACCAATGCCATTCTGGGCCTGCGCCGTCACAAGATTGATGACGAGCGCTGGCAGCGGGCCATGCAGGCCATTGGCGACAGCCTGCAAATTCTGGACAGCAAGGCCTATGTGCGCGTGTACGAGCGGGACGGGCAGGGCAGGTATCAGGCCATCCCGCTGGATATGGCCGCCCTGTAGGAGGTGCAAAATGACCAGAGAGGAACTTGCCAGAGAAGTAACGCGCCTGGCGCGCGGCCGTGAGGACCGCTCCCTGTGCCTGGCCGACGTGGAAGCCGTGCTGAAGATGCTGGGCGCCGTGGCCGCCCGGGAACTGACCGCCGGCGGCGAGGTGCCCCTGCCCGGTCTGGGCAAGCTCAAAACAAAGGATCGCGCCGCCCGCATGGGGCGCAATCCCCGTACCGGCGCGCCCCTGTACATCCCCGCGTGCCGGGTGGTGGTCTTCGCCCCCAGCGAAAAGCTGAACCTTGGCTTGAAGAAATAGTGCGAAACGCCCCCTTTGCGGGGCGTCGTCCGGCGGTGGCGCGCCGGGCCTGACGAGCAGCCCAAGGAGACCACATGCCAGCCAAACACCACGGGAAAGCCCGACACACCACCGCGTACTATATCCGCGTGCTGGACCGTCTGGCCCATCGCCCGCCCTGTGCCTTTATCCACTTTGAGGGCTTTGCCAGGGGCACCGCAATGTGCGGACAGTATGACCCCCGGTACGGCTGCCGGCCGTGTGAGGTGCGCGAGGCCATGGAATATGTCGATGACCTCATGGCACGGGAGGCCGCCCATGAACACTAGCGAGCGCTTTGTGCTGTGCACCACCTTTGCCGGCGCCTGGCTCATCCGGGACAGAAAGGATGACAGCCCGGTATGCCTCATCTTCTACGGCGGCCGTGGCATGGAAAAGACCAGGGCCATGGCCGATGTGATGCGGCATGCCCTCAACGCCGCCGTGACCCAGCCCGCCCGAAGGGAGAAGCCATGACCAATGCCACACTGCGCGCGGGCCTCGTGGCCAGCGTCAAAATTGCCCAGAAAGACCTGGGCCTGGATGATGCCACCTACCGCTCCCTGCTTCAGGCCGTCACCGGGCAGAACAGCGCCGCCCGCTGCACCGTGCCCCAGCTGAAAGCCATGCTGGCCGAGCTGCGGGCCAAGGGCTGGACCCCGCGCCCGCGCAACATCCCGCAGGAGCTGCGCCCCCTGCACGCCAAAATTTCAGCCCTGTGCGCCTCGCTGGAGCGCCCCCTGTCCTATGCGGATGCCATCATCCGCCGCCAGACACGGGGCACGGCCTGCCTGCGCACGGCCAGCCGCGCCCAGCTGACGGCCTGTGTGGCAGCCCTGGTGCGCCAGCAGGGGCGCGAAAAGAAGGAGGAAAATCATGCCTGACAGCCGCCTGCGCATGGCGGACTATTTTGACGCCATGCGTGCCTCGGAAAACTGGCTGCCGTCCCTGCGGCAGCTGGACGAAACCAGACTGCCCCGCGCCGTGCGCGGGCTGGTGCGCCTCATCGGCCTGCCCGCCACCCTGAAACTGGTGGAGGACTTCGGCGGCCTGACCCTGCGCCTGCCCGTGGGCGCACGGGAAGTGGGGCAGGCCCTGCTGGAAGACCTGGCCCGGCGCATTGGCCCGGAGGCCAGCCGCATACTGGCCCGGCACTACGCTGCAACGCCGCTTTATGTGCCCAATTGCAAACCGGCCCTGCTGCGCGCCCGCGATGCGTCCCTGCTGGCAGACCGCCAGCGCCTGGCAGGCGAGGGCCTGTCGGAACGGCAGATTGTGCAGTGCCTGGCCATCCGCTACCGCCTGTCAGAGCGGCACGTGTGGACCATCCTCAAAAAGCCGCCGCCAGAAAGGGATGCCCCGCATCAGCAGGGGAGCCTGCTGTAAGCTGCACGAACGTCCCGCGCACTGCGGGACTTTCTTTTTTGCCGATTTTCTATAGACTAGCCTGTAACTTTCTGGAGGAGAATATGAAAGAACTTTTCCTGACCCTGGCCCTGGTCATGTGCTGGGCAGTGACCGCCTTTGCCGCCGGGCAGATCAACGACCTGACCCTGAACAATGTGGAAGACAAGCTCGTCGCCTTCAACAAGACGTACAATGGCACCTGGTCGCCCCAGCTGGCCAAGGAAGATGCCGCCGCCACCTGGTACAGTCTGAGCCGTACCACGGCTCTTGCCGCCGGGCATGAGGCCGGCGCCAAAAAGGTCAACCGCATCCAGTTCTTCGTCAGCAAGGACGAACGCATCCCCAGCGAGGACAGCCGCCGGATGCGGTATATTGACGACATGATGTACGCTGCGCGGGCGGCGGCAAGTCTGTGCATGCCTGGCTTTGACAAGGATCAGAAACAGGTGGATGCCCTGTATGATGCTGCCACCTATTCCAACCAGGCCATCCTGCATGGCGAAAAAAATGTCTTCACCTTGGGGAAATACCAGTTTTCGGCTGTGATCATTGACGGCATTTACACCATTTGGGCCGAAAAAAAGTAGCGGGCAGCACCGCACGGCATATAGGCAAGGCGGC